>JANPNF010000270.1:0-3055 GCA_031427315.1 Burkholderiales bacterium
TGTTCCTTGTCGTCGTCGGTCAGTTCGATTTCTAACGTCTCTGCGAGTTGCCTTCTTCGGTGCGAAAGGCCAGCAGCGCGGTTTCGGCCAAAGGCCAGATGAACAACACCAGCAGGAACAGCACGCTGGGCGCGATCAGCATGTAAGGCAGGTGGCGTGTGTTCATTGCACGCGACAGGGTTCTGTGCCGCTGGGGGCATCGGGTGCCCAGCAGGGCACTTTTGCGTCTTGCAGCAGGTCGTTGAGCCAGCGCGACTCGGCGTCCAGCACGCGGGCGATGTCTTCGCCGCGCAGCACGATGCGGGTGAAGGCGTCGACGTAGATCTTGTTGAACTCGCCGTTTTTGCGCCCCAGCTGCACCGGCAGACGCGAGGCGATGCCGTCGGGCGCGTTGAGCGTGGCCGTCATGCCGGCGGACGCGATGCGCACGCCGGCTGGCAGGCTTGACAGATCGGTCTGCACCACCGGGAAAAAACCGAACAGGGCCAGCAGCCGGGCCTGCGTGGCCGGTTGCGTGAGCAGATCGATGGCCCGCTCGGAAGCAGCCCGGTCGGGCGCGTTGGCCGGGATCGCCAGGCCCACCATCACCGGCATGAAGCCCCGCCCTTTGGCACCAGACGGCGCGGGGAAGACGACGAAGTCATCGGGCCGTGCATTCAACGCAGGCAGCAGCCGCGCCGTGTGGTCGAAGGCCACCCAAACCTCGCCGGTCTTCAGCGGCTCTTCCATGAAGGCGTAGCTGGTGGAGCGCGGGTTGACGTGCTGCCACAGCTCGCGCATTTGCGCCCAGGCAGCCTGGGCTTCAGCGCTACGAAAGCTGCGCACCACCCCGCCGGTGTGGCTGGGGTAGAAGCTCGCCTGGAAGAAGCGCCACCACAGCCCCTTGGGCCCGGCTGGAAAGCCCAGCTTGCGCTCGCCCGTGGCCGCGTGCAGCGCCTGGGCCCAGGCCAGAAGTTGCGGGTAGGTCAGCGCCTGCAGCTCGGCCCCGGCAGGCAGGTACGGCAGGGCACGCTTGTTCGCCACCATCTGGAAGGTGTTCGTCATCAGCGGCACAAAGCGCTGGTGTGGCCCGCCCATGCGCCCCAGCGCCAGCGCGGTCGGGCTGAAGCTTCGGCTGGTCGACAGCCGCGCCACCAGGTCGTCCAGGTTCTGCAGGCCGCCGGCCTGGTGGATAGGCGCCAGTTCGCCGTCCAACGCAATCAGCACGTCGATCTGCCCGCGTGCCGCACCCAGTTCTGCGCGCATGCGGGTGAGCAGTGTGTTGCCGTCTTCAGGCAGGAAAGTGGCGCCGCCGGGCAGTGCGCTCAGCACCTGCTTGCGCATCTTCTCGGCTTCTTCCACGGGCCTCATTTGCGTGGAGACGATGGTGATGGGCGAACCAACCGAAGCCTGTGCGTGGGCCGGGCGGGACACGCCGCTGCCGGCCAGCGCCAACCACGCCAGGCCCAAGCTCAGGGTGATCGCGTTCACGGCGGCGGCGCGGTGGACGCCCGTTCGATCAGCCGCACCGGTTCCAGCTCATGCAGGGTGGCGCTGTCTTCACCGGCCATGGCGCGCAACAACAGCGCAGCCAGGTGCGCGCCGCTCTCGAAGACCTGGTGGTCCACGGTCGTCAGCGGCGGGTCCACGAATTCGGCCGATTCGGAATTGCCGTAGCCGGTGAGCGACACGTCCTTGCCCACCCGCAGCCCGCTCTGCCGGCAGGCCATGGCCGCGCCCATGGCCAGTACGTCATTGGCGCAGACGATGGCAGTGGGCCGCAGCGCGCGGTCGGCCGTGTTCAGCAGGTCGATGGCCACGGCCTGCGCTGCAGCGGCTGTCAGTTCGCTGTGCACCACGGGGCATAACGCCAAGTCCAGCCCGGCGGCGGTGATGCCGCACAGGAAACCCTGGCGGCGCAGCAGCGCAAAGGTCAGTTCGCCCGGGCCGTTGATCATGGCGATGCGCTTGTGCCCCAGCGACACCAGGCGCCCCACCGCCAGCAGCATGGCGCGTTCGTTGTCGGTGTCCACCCAGGCATGAGGCTCGTTGTGCAGCGTGCGGCCGTGCGTCACAAAAGGCACGCCGCGGGCGTGCAGCAACGCCACGCGGGCGTCGCGCGGCCGTGTACGGGTGAGGATCAAGCCATCCACCACACCGGCATCCAGCAACCGCTGCAGGCTGGGCAGTTCGGCCTCTTCGGCCGGCAGCGCCATCGACAAGAGGTAGTAGCCCGCACATTCAAGGCGGCTGGTCACGCCGTGCATCATCTGCGCGAAGCTGTTGTCGAAGCGGCTCTGGCCCAACACCGGCGACACCAGCGCCACCGCCCCTGTGCGACCGGTCGCCAGCCGGTGTGCCACGGGGTGAGGGCGGTAGCCGATGTCACGCGCCGCCCGCTCGACCCTCTCGCGGGTGGCGGCATTGACGTCGGTGTAGCCGTTGAGTGCCCGCGAAACAGTCGACACCGAGAGCCCCAAGGATTGCGCCAGCTCTCGAATTGACATGAGTTTTAAAGACCGGAACCGGTTTTGATTGTGAAATTTTGAGTGCCGGAACCGGTTTTGTAATCGGGAGCAACCCGCAGTAACCTGCCCAGGCGAACAGCGTCTCTCTCGGGTTCCGTCTACGGGTTAGCCCGTGCGGCCGGGCCGCATCCATCGGTCTCGACAACCCGCGGACGCAACCGACTTCAACGACCCTGCGCTCCGGGTCGGCTGAACGCTACCCGCTGGGCAGCGTCAAGCCAATTGCAGCGCCTGACCTCGGGCCGGTGCACGAGGGGCATCCGGTGTACTGGCCGCTGGTTTTGAGGCCTCCATTGATACCACGTCCTTGCTCGTTTCCTTCATGCGATCGCCCTGATCTGCGCTGCCTTCAAAGACAGATTCAAACGCAGTCGGGCGCCGTGTTCTGCCGTGTTCAGGGTGCCAAGGGCAAGGAAAGAGAACGTTTGAAAGTCCTATCCTCCTGAATCCGTGGCTCTGCCCTTTTGATCACCTGATTAGAAATGAAACTCCGCCTAGCTCACTCTATGAGCTACCTGCCGCATACGCTGGTGACTTCCCGTCAAGGA
>JANPNF010000271.1:0-2452 GCA_031427315.1 Burkholderiales bacterium
GTGCTGATCGACGAGGCGCAGAACCTGACGCCCAAGCAGATGAAGACCCTGATCACCCGCGCCGGGCCCGGCACCAAGATCGTCTGCCTGGGCAACCTGGCGCAGATCGACACGCCCTACCTGACCGAAGGCAGCTCGGGCATGACCTATGCCGTCGACCGCTTCAAGGGCTGGCCACACGGCGGCCAGGTGACGCTGGCGCGCGGCGAGCGCTCTCGGCTGGCGGACTTCGCCAGCGAAGTCCTCTGAGGCGACTCGCGGGCTTCGCCTCCGAGGTCTTGTAGGCTTCGGCAGTGCTGTAGTGCGCCTCTGGCGCTCGCCAGTTGAGACCGCCGTTCAGGCCTTGGAATCGCGAGTTCGTCGCATGGCGTGGGGTTCCGCCCATGACACGGCGCTAACATCGCCGCCTTTCGCCACCGTGATTGCGACCAATGACCACTCTGACGCTCCGCCGCGCGATCGCCGCGCTGATATCTGCTGCCGTCACGCTGCCGGTTTTTGCGCAGCCAACGTTGCCGGTTGCGCCGGTACGCAACGTGCCAGAGATCTTTTTCGGCACCACCGTCGACGATCCCTACCGCGACTTCGAAAACGTCAAAGCGCCTACCGTTGCGGCCTGGATGAAGGCTCACAGCGACCACGCCCACGCGAC
This sequence comes from Burkholderiales bacterium, assembly GCA_031427315.1. Classification (GTDB taxonomy): domain Bacteria; phylum Pseudomonadota; class Gammaproteobacteria; order Burkholderiales; family Burkholderiaceae_C; genus PBB1. Next base: position 653 of record JANPNF010000271.1, read on the forward strand.
GCTCAAACGCATCAACGGTCGCGCCGAATTGCGCAGCAAGATCGAGCGCTATGACGCGTCGGCAGCGGCGCGTGTGACCGGCGTGGTTCGGCTGCCCGCCGACCTTTACTTCTACGAGCGGCGTGGCCCCAAGGATGACCAGTTCAAGCTCTATATGCAGCGCGGTCTGAATGGATCAGCCAAACTGCTGTTCGACCCTGACACACTGAAAAAGAAGACCGGCAAGCCCCACGCCATCAACTACTTCGCGCCCTCGCCCGACGGAAAGCTGGTGGCTGTGGGCGTCTCGGCCGCCGGTTCGGAGGAGGCCGCGCTGCGTGTCCTGAACACTGCCACGCGCCGCCAGGTTGGACCTGAGATCTCGCGTGCGCAGTTCGGCGGCGTGAGCTGGTCGCCCGACGGCAAGGAGCTGTACTTCCACCGCATGCAGGAGCTGAAAAAGGGCATGCCGGCCACCGACAAATACCAGCGCAGCGCGGCGGTCGTGATGACCCCCGGTGGCAGCGAGAAGAGCATCCGCACTGTTATTCGCGCCGGCGACGCGGGCGAGGTGAAGGTGCCCGTCACCGAGTTCCCGATCCTCGACGTGCAGCCCGATGGCCGCGTCATCGCCACCGTGGTCGACGGCGTGTCGCCCAATTTCCGCGCCTACCACTCGACGCTGGCGCAACTGCGCGCAGGCAAGCCTGGCTGGAAGATGCTCTTCGATACCGATGACGGCGTCACCAGCCTGGCTCTGCAGGGCGGCCGCGCGTATGTGCTGAGCTACAAGAACGCCTCGCGCTACAAGATGCAGGCGGGCCGGCTCGACGGCTTCACGATGGCCAACGCGCAGGTCATCATCCCCGAAAGTCAACGCGTGCTGACGGGCTTGGCGGCGGCCGCCGACGGCCTGTACATCGAAGCCCGCGACGGCAACGTCAAGCGGCTCCTGCGCCTGGACTACCGCGACGGCGCCGCCCCCACCGAGATCAGCCTGCCCGTCCTGGGCGGCTTCACGCTCGGCAGCAGCAGCGCGCGCGCCAATCAACCCGGCATCCTGCTCGACCTGGAAAGCTGGACGCGCGCGCGCCAGATTTACGCGGTGGCCGCCGATGGGCGCGTCACCAATACCGGGCTGCAGCCGGCCGGCCCCTACGACGCGCCGGACGACGTGGTGGCCACCGAGGTCACGGTCAGGAGCCACGACGGCGTGATGGTGCCCATGTCCATCATCCACAAGCAGGGTGTCAAGCTCGACGGCAACAACCCGACCATCCTCTACGGCTACGCCTCCTACGGCATCACCGAGGAGCCATTCTTCAGCGTCTCGCGCCTGGCCTGGATGGACGCGGGCGGCGTGTTCGCGGTGGCGAACCCGCGCGGCAGCGGCGTGTTCGGCCGGCAGTGGCACGAAGACGGCAAGAAGGCCACCAAGGCCAACACCTGGCGCGACTTCATCGCCTGCGCCGAATTCCTGATCGCGCAGAAGTGGACGCAGCCCTCGCGCCTGGCCATCTGGGGCGGCAGTGCCGGCGGCATCCTGGTCGGGCGTGCGATGACCGAGCGGCCGGACCTGTTCGCGGTGGTGCTGCCCTCGGTGGGCGCGCTGGATCAGGTGCGCTTCGAGACCACCGCCAACGGCGTGCCCAACATCCCCGAGTTCGGCAGTCGCACGACCGAGGAAGGCTTCCGCGCGTTGCTGGCGATGAGCACCTACCACCAAATCAAGGACGGAACCAAGTACCCGGCTGTACTGCTGACACACGGCGCCAACGATCCGCGCGTCGAGGTCTGGAACAGCACCAAGACAGCAGCCCG
>JANPNF010000272.1:0-2129 GCA_031427315.1 Burkholderiales bacterium
CGTGTCTTCGGCCGCCAACACGGCGTCTTTCATGACTTGCGGGATCTGCGCGATGGCGGTGAAGTTGCGCCGCTCTTCGCCGAATTCGCCGAGTTGCACCCCGTCGGCGGAAATCACCCGCATCGGCAGCTTGGGGCGGTAGTCGGTGAGGCTGCCCACGGCGGGCAGGTTGGGTGAGGCCACGGCCAGGGCCAGACCGATCAGCAGCAACAGGGCCAGCAGCCCGGCCAGGCCCAGGGCCAGCACTGCCGCCGTGGCACGGCCTGCACGAGCCGCCCAGTCGGTGCGCGGGCCACGCTCAGCGGGCTGACCACTGGACTCGGGAGGAAGAGGCGCGGCTCGGGTCATGGTGCGGTAGGCAGGAGTTTATAGAAGGCCGTCCAGCCGGCGGTCCGCCAGGCAGGCCTGGCGCCTTGTTTCAAAAGTCTCGGTGGCGTCGGTGGAGGGCAACGTCAGGCAGGCCTTCACGGCCCGTTTCTCTTTTGACCACAAAGGCTTTACTGCTAGCATTGAAGTGACTTCTTAACAAGCCCGTGGTCAGGTGTTTGCATGGGGCCTTTGGTGCCAGGGGGTTTTTGAGTGGGTTTTCTCGACACATTGCTTGGCCGCAAGCACGCCCCGATGATCGGGCTGGACATCAGTTCGTCCAGCGTCAAGCTCGTCGAGCTGGGACAGACCAGCACCGGTGAATACGTGCTCGAGCGCTTTGCCTCCGAACCCTTCGAGAAGGGCTGGATCACCGACGGCCAGGTCGAAAAGTTCGACGAGGTCGCCGCTGCCGTCAAGCGCGTGGTGGCCAAGAGCGGCACGCGCACCAAGCAGGTCGTGATGGCCATGCCGCAATCGGCCGTCATCACCAAGCGCATCATGCTGCCGGCCGGCCTGCGCGAAGAAGAGATGGAACTGCAGGTCGAGTCCGAAGCCAACCAGTACATCCCGTTTTCGCTGGACGAGGTCAGCCTGGACTTCTGCGTCATCGGCCCCAGCCCCACCTCAGCGGGCGATGTCGAGGTGCTGATCGCCGCGTCGCGCAAGGAACGGGTCGAAGACCGCAAGGGCCTGGCCGAGGCCGCCGGCCTGAAGCCTGTGGTGCTGGACATCGAATCGCATGCCTCCCGTCTGGCGATGAGCCGAGTCGTTGCTGCCCTGCCCGGCGAGGGGCGCGACGCCCTGGTGGCGCTGTTCGAGATCGGCGCCGACACCACCAGCCTGAAGGTGTTGCGCGACGAAGAGATGCTCTACGACCGCGACCAGGCCTTTGGCGGGTCGCAGCTGACGCAGTTGATATCGCGCCAGTACGGCTTCTCGTTCGAAGAGGCCGAGGCCAAGAAGCTGTCCGGCGACCTGCCCGAAGACTACGACTCGACCATCCTGGCACCCTTCGTCGACAGCCTGTCGCAGGAGATCGGCCGCGCGCTGCAGTACTTCTTCACCAGCACCCCGCACCACAAGGTGCATTACGTGATGCTGGCCGGTGGCACCGCCACGCTGCCGGGCCTGAAGGACCGGGTCACCGACCTCACGGGCTTTGCCTCGAACATCGTCAATCCGTTCGACCAGATGCAACTCGGCGGTGCCGTGCGCGAGGCGCGCGTGCGCCGCGAGGCGCCGTCTTACCTCACGGCTTGCGGCCTGGCCATGCGGAGATTCGTGCAGTGATCCTCGTCAACCTGCTGCCCCACCGCGAAGAGCGGCGGCGCCAGCGCAAGCGGGCCTTCTTTCTGGGCCTGGCGTCCTTCGCGTTGGCGGGCGTGGCGGCGGTCGGGCTGTGGTTCACGGTGCTGCAACAGATGACCTCGGCCCAGCAGGCGCGCAACACCTTCCTGCAAGCCGAGATCGCGCGCCTGGACACCCAGATCAAGGACATTGCCAACCTGCGCTCGGAGATCGAAGCGCTGAAGGCGCGCCAGAAGGCCGTCGAAGACCTGCAGACCGACCGCAACACGCCCGTGTACCTGCTCGATGAACTGGTCAAGCAGACACCCGAGGGCGTCTACCTGACGAGCATCAAGCAAGCCGGACAGGTGGTGGCCGTGACCGGCGTGGCGCAGACCAACGAGCGCGTGTCCGAACTGCTGCGCAACACGCTGTACAACTCGCCCTGGCTGGAAAAGCCCGAACTGGTCGAG
>JANPNF010000273.1:0-7565 GCA_031427315.1 Burkholderiales bacterium
GCGTGCAGAACCGGGTGGGGGTCGGCGTTGCTCATGGTCAGCGGTTCAGCCAGCGCCTCGCAGCGTACGACAGCGAATCGACCAGCGCCACCAGCGACATCATCGCCAGCAGAACGGTGCAGCTCTCGTGCATCTGAAACAGGCTGAGGTGGAACGACAGCATCTGCCCCAGCCCGCCGGCGCCCACCACGCCAAGTACCGCCGCAGCGCGGATGTTGTTCTCCCAGCGATACAGCGTGTACGAAATCACCTGCGGCCAGATCTGCGGCAGCGTCGCAAACAGGAACACCCGCAGGCGCCCGACGCCGCGCACGCGCAGCGCGAACGCGGGCTCGGGCGGCGCGTTCTCGATGCTTTCGGCAAACAGGCGGCCGAGCACGCCGCTGGTGTGCAGCGCCAGCGCCAGCGTGCCGGAAAACGGCCCGAGCCCGGCGGCGATCAACAGCAGCACCGCCCACACCAGCTCGGGCACCGAGCGCAGCACATTGAGCGCCGTGCGCGTGGCGCCGCGCAGCAGCGGTGTGGCGATGCTGCGCCGGCCGTCGTGTCCGCGGGCGCTGGCACCCAGCGACAGCGCCAGACCGCCAAGTGCGGCCAGCAGCGTGCCGAGCAGTGACATGGCCAGCGTTTCCAGCGTCCCGTCGAGTGTGCGGCGCAGAAAGGCCGGTGCGGTTTCCGGCGGGAAAAAGCTGCTGGCGAACTTCGCCATCGCCTGATGCGCGTCGGGCGACAGGAAATCGGCGCCACGCAAATCCAGCGTCGCGAAGCTGGCCACCACCAGCGCGGCGACGCCGAGACCGATCCAGCGCGCGGCACGGCGCGCGGGCGGCGGTGTCGGGAAGGTCGATGTGGTCATGCCATGGTCTTTCGCAGCGCCGCGCTGAGGCGATCCGACAGCGCCACCAGCGCGATGAACACCATCAAGATGCTGCTGACCTCACCACCCGAAAACATCTTCGCCGCGCTGTCGAGCAGCTGACCCAACCCGCCAGCGCCGACGAAGCCCAGCACCACCGAGGCGCGGATTGCGCATTCCCAGCGATACAGGGTGTAGCTGACCAGCTCAGTCGCACACTGCGGCAGCGTGCCGAACAGCAGCGCCTGCAGCCGACCACTGCCGTTGCGCAGCAGCGCCTGCGTGGGCGCCGGGTCGCTGCTCTCCAGGATCTCGGCGTAGACCTTGCCCAGCATGCCACCGTAGGCGATGCCGATTGCCAGCACGCCGGCCGTCGGGCCCAGACCGACCACGCGCACGAACAGCAGCGCCCACACCAGCTCGGGCACCGAGCGCAGCACCACCATCGTCCAGCGCAGCAGTGAACGCACCGCGAACGGCAGCAGGCTCATCGATTGAGCCAGTGCACTCACCGACAGCCGTGCGGTCGAGCCGAGCGCCAGCGGCACCGCAATGACCCACGCTAGCGTCATGCCAGCGGTGGCGATGGCGACGGTGCGCCAGGTTTCGCGCAACAGCAGCGCCAGGAATTCGGCGTCCATCCGTGGCGGCACGAAGCTGGCCAGAAAGTGCCCGGTCGAGCGCAGGCTGCGCGCATCGAACAGCCCCCAGGGCTTGAACTCGGTCAGCACCGCCAGCGGCCACAGCAGCACGGCGAGCAGCAGCACGGTCGCCCAGCGTGCGGGCCCTGCCGGGTCGCTGCTGACAGACATTGGCTTCGCGAGGGATGGCGATGCGGTCAAACCCATGCGCGGTGCCTTGTCAGCCGAGGCGCCGCCATCAGCGGCAGACGATCTGCGGCCGTGCGATCTGCACGCCGCTGTCGCGCTCGACAAAAGCCTCCGCCACGCCGCGCGAGCCGTACAGCGCTGCGACTTGCGCATCGGTGAACGCCGAGGCTGCACCGTCGTAGACGATCACACCATCGCGCAGCGCGACGATGCGCGGGAAGCGGCGCCGCGCCACCTCGACCTGGTGCAGCGTGCACACCAGCGTGCGTTCGGCGTTGCGGGCAGCTGCGGTCAGGCATTCCATCACCTGCTCGGCGCGTGCCGGGTCGAGTGCAGACAGCGGTTCGTCGATCAGCCACAGCTCGGCATCGGCGACCAGCGCACGCGCCAGCCCGACGCGCTGGCGTTCGCCACCGGACAGCCGATCGACGCGTTCCCATAGTTTGTCGCCGAGGTCCACCGCGGCCAATGCGGTGTGTGCCAGCGCCGCTTCGCGTGGGCTCCACAAGGTGCGCAAGCTGGCCCACAGCGACAGCGCGGGCAGCCGCCCGGCCAGCACCGCGGTGACCACGCGTTGCCGCGGTGGCAGCGGCGGCACCTGCGGCGCGAGGAACAGCCGGCCACGCAGCCGTTGCCGCGCGCCTGTTGACAGCGTCCACGGGTCCGCACCGAATAGCGTCAGCGTGCCCGCGAGCGGCGGCACCGCGCAGGCCAGCGCCTGCAGCAGGCTGGTCTTGCCGGCGCCCGACGAGCCGATCAGCGCGAGCTGCTCGCCGCGCTGGATGTCCAGCGACAGCCCACGCAGCACTTCGGTGGTGGCCCCAGGTGCGGCGGCGGCGCGCAGATCGCGCAACGAGACGATGAGCTTGCCCGACGCACTGAACTCGGCCGGGGGCAGGGCGGCCGCATCAGGCGCGGCCGTGGCAGCACTCACTTCAACAGACCGGCGTTCTCGGCCGCCGCGCGGATGCCACTGTAGTTTTCGGCCTTCGTCGCAACGAATCGCGTCGCGCGTTGCAGGCCGAGGATCTCCTTGCCCTGCGGCGTGTCGGCATCGAGCGCCAGAAAGGCCTGCTGCAGCTTGTTGCGCAACTCGGCCGGCATGTCGGCATGCACCGTCCAGTTGTAGTCGTAGTACGGCGGCGTTGTGTAGAAGACCTTGACCACCGCCGGGTCGACTTTCTTCTCGGCAACAAACTTGTCCCACACCAAAATATTCAGCGCACCGGCATCGACCTTGCCGCTGACCACCGCGGCAATCGTTGCGTCGTGCGCGCCGGAGAAGCTGACGCGCTTCAGGTCGATATCGGGGTTGACCTTGGCGGCCAGCAAGAAGCTGCGCGGCATCAGGTGGCCCGAGGTGCTCGAGGCCGAACCGAAGCTGAGTGTTTTGCCCTTCAAGTCTTCGAGTTTGTTAATGCCGCTGTTTGCATCGGTGATGAAGACGGAGCGGAATTTTTCGTCTTCCTCGCGCTGTACCAGCGGGATCACCTTGCCCTCCGAGCGCACGCTGGCCTGCACGAAGGTGAAGCCGCCGAACCAGGCCAGATCGACCTTCTTGTTGACCAGCGCCTCGACCGCGGCGGCGTAGTCGGTCACCGGCGTCCACTCGACCTTTAAGCCCAGCTTGGCTTCAAGGTAAGCGCCGAGCGGCGCGAACTTGCGCGCCAGTTCGGTCGGGGCTTCGTCGGGGATCGCAGTGACGCGCAGCACCTGCTGCGCGTGGGCAGCGACGGCGAAGGTGGCGGCAGCGGCAATCAGGCCGAGCAAGCGCACCCGACGGGCGACGCGGTGGAGGGTAAAATTCATAGAGTGGGCTCCTGTTGGGATGCACGTTGCACCGATCAGACGAACCCGGTAGGTTAACGATGTTGAGAGCTGGTTGTGCTGACCTATGTCGCAGCCACATGGGGCGCACAGGGGCCGGGTCGACTCGGCTGTGGTCCAGAATTCACGCCTGCCCAACACCGGGGAACCGGATGTGAGATCGCCACCGAGCGCCTGCGGCGGCAACTGTGCGACGCGTGGCGGGAAGGCGATTCCCATCCTGATGCCGCCATAAGACGCAGCCCCGATTCAACAGGAACATGTTCTGCCATGCGATTCAGCAATTTCATTCGCGACAACCTTCCCGCCATCATTGCCGACTGGGACGCTTTCGCCCGAACCCTGCTCCCGGCGGCGAAAACCATGTCGAAAGCGGCTTTGCGCGATCACAGCCGAGAGATTTTGCTGGCGATCTGCGACGACATGGAACGGCGGCAGACCGAGGCACAGCGGTCGGCTAAATCGATGCAGATGGAAGCCGACGGCACGGCGCCCGAGTCCGCTGCGGCCACCCACGGCGAACTGCGGCATTTGGAAGGGTTCGATCTGCTGCAGCTGGTAGGCGAGTTTCGCGCCATGCGCGCGAGCGTCCTCGCGCTGTGGCGGCGATCGGCGATCGACATGACGGGCGATGCGGCGATCGAGGAAATCATCCGCTTCAACGAAGCCCTCGATCAGGCGCTGGCGGAGTCGGTAGACAGCTATTCGGCGCGCGTGGATGTGTCCAGAGACATGTTCATGGCGGTGCTCGGGCACGATCTGCGCGGCCCGCTGTCGGGCATCGCCATGACCGGCCTGCTGCTGGCCAAGCCCGGTGTGTCGGAAGCCACTTTGCTGCAGGCCAGTGCGCGCATCGCGCGGGCATCGAAGGCGATGAACCGGCTGATCACCGACTTGCTCGAATTCACCAGCAGCCGGCTGGGCTCAGGCATCCCCATTGAAAAATCGGCCTGTGACCTTCGAAAAATTTGCGACGAGGCCGTGGACGCCGCTCGCGCCGAACATCCTGGCGTGCAATTCGATGTGCAGCTGTCGGGTGAGCTCGGCATCGATGTTGACGCCAACCGACTGCAACAGGTGTTGTCGAACCTGCTGAGCAATGCGGTTCAACATGGTGATCGCCGACAACCGGTGACACTGAATGCGGTGGGTCAGCCCGATGACATCGTGCTGTGCGTGGCCAACCAAGGCAACCCAATTCCTGCGGGTGCACTTCAGGCCATCTTCGAGCCCTTGGTGCAGGCGCCGAGTGAAGCGTCTGATCTCGATGAACGCTCGAAAACCAGTCTCGGCCTGGGCCTGTACATCGTGCGCGAGATCGTTCGCGGGCATGACGGCGACATCACGGTGCAGTCCTCGGCAGAGGCCGGAACCGCGTTCACGATTCGACTGCCGCGTTGCAGCGCCTGAGGGATGCTGACGCGACCGGCGCGCAAGCCCGACTCACGTAAGGCAGCCCCCACGAATTTGATCGCGCGTCGCGACCTCGGTTCATCGGGTGACAGTCTCGGCGGCGGTTGCGGTTGACTTTCTCGATGGCGACCTGCGGTACGCTGCGGCATGAACCGCCCACCCGACAGCACGCCCGATTCCACCGATGCCGTGACCTCATTCGACAGCCGGGACGACCCCGCTGCCGTGACCACTCCGGAACGTGACGCTGAGTCCAAACCCGACCGCGTGCTGCTGCACATGCCGGTCGACGTGCGCAGCCTGTCGCTCGCGGTGCTGGCGGTGCTGGGCGTGCTGTTCGCAATGCGATGGGCCAGCGCGGTACTGATTCCGCTGATGCTGGGCCTGACGCTCAGTTACGCGCTGAGCCCGGTCGTCGATCGCCTGCAGCGCCTGCGCATACCGCGCGCGGTGGGTGCCGGGCTGTTGTTGCTGGGCATCGTCGGCGCCATCGGCGCCACGGTGTACTCGGTGGCCGACGATGCAAGCCAGTTAATCGAGTCACTGCCGCAGGTCACGCAACGAATCCGCGACGTGGTGCGGGCGCAGCGCAACCCGTCTGAATCGGCGATCGACAAAATGCAGAAAGCTGCGGCACAGTTGCAGCAGGTGGCCCAGGAGGGCGGAATCGTCAGTGGCGCGGCCTCTCAAGGCGTGACGCGTGTACGCATTGAGCCGCCCCGCTTCGACATCAAAGATTACCTGTGGACAGGCACGTTGAGTCTGGCCGCATCGATCGGACAGGCCACGGTGGTGCTGTTCATCGCGTTTTTTCTGATGGCCTCGGGCGACACCTTCCGACGCAAGTTGGTCAAGATCGTCGGGCCTACCTTCGCCCGCCGCAAGGTCACGGTGCAGGCGCTCGACGAAATCACTGCTCAGATGCAGCGTTACCTGCTGGTGCAGGTGGTCATGAGCGTGGCGGTGGGCATCGCGACCTGGATCGCTTTTTTGATGATCGGCGTGCAACATGCCGCGGTGTGGGGTGTGGCCGCCTGCGTGCTGAATTTTGTGCCTTACCTCGGTTCGCTGGCATTCACCGCTGGCTCTGCCTTGGTGGGTTTCGTGCAGTTTTCGAGTGTCGACACTGCACTGCTGATCGCCGCGGTCTCGCTCGGCATTCACACCATCGCGGGCAACCTGATCACCCCGTGGCTGACGAGCCGTGCCAGCCAGATGAACGCCGTGGCGGTGTTTGTCGGTGTGCTCGCCTTTGGCTGGCTGTGGGGACTGTGGGGCTTGCTGCTGGGCGTGCCGATCATGATGATGGTCAAGACCGTTTGCGACCGGGTCGACGACCTCAAGCCGATCGGTGAACTGCTGGGCGCATAACCCGCGCCGCGGCGGCTCCGGCAGGGCGCCAGAACCGCCGTCATCGCATCAGCTTTTGCCGCCAGTCGGTGACGACGTGCGCATCATGTTCGCTCCACCGCGCTGCCCACGGACACCGGCTCTGTGCGCCGAAACGACCGCGTGCTGCCATCGTCCATGCGCACTGTGATGTCGTAAACCGTTTCGGTGCGCACCCGCTTCTCAACCTCATTGCATGCGAAGCCACCGCCAATCGCGCCCAGCACCGTCATGGCGGTCTTGCCGTTGCCGCCCCCCATTTTGTGGGTCTGTCATGCGGCGTGGTTGCGGCCCAAACGCGCCACGAAGCGCCGACCGTTGTCGATCAGGCGGCGACGGGGGTGACCGCTACCAGGTGTTCGGTCAGGAACCAAGCCTGCAGTTCATTGGTACGCAACACATTGCTGACCAGCACATCGTTGGTGCCGGAATCACCCGTGTCACCTACTTTCTCCGCGTTCTTGCGAGCTGCAATGATGATCATTTCATGCGCTTCTGACAGCCGGGACAGCTGCACAACGGCTGGTTCGCGGCCACGGGGTGGTCGCGGAATGCGCGTTTCTTCGGCGATGTCGGCCGCCATGGCGAGCGTCACGCCGCCCAGCACCTGTATGCGTTCAGCAACGATGTCAACCAACTCGGCCTGCGCTTCGTAGTGCTTGTCGAACAGCAGATGCAACTGATCGAAGGTGGGGCCGACCACCTGCCAGTGGTGCTTCTTGTACATGTCGCGCAGGGTCATCGTGTCGGCCAGAGTCTGGTTGAGCAAAGCAACGCTGGTTTTGCAGACAGACTCAGACAGGCCATTCGGCAGCTTGACGATCGTGCCGTATTCCTGCGTGACGGCCGCTTTTTGATGCAGTTTCGGCGCGACGGTATCGGGCTGGTCGGTGGCACTGGACGGCGAGGAATTTTTGACCATGAATTGCTCCTGAGGGTTGGCATTCAGTTTGTGCATTCGGTGCCCGGTTGCGGCATCGGAGGCCGCCGCGCAGCTTTACCGGTGCAGTCCTACACGCAGCCGCTGGCGGCCCCCCGGCCCGCAACCTAAGATAGAGCAGTGGGCCGCGGGCCCGTCCCGTGCGCCGAAACGCACCTATCTTGGGAGTCCATTCGTGCGACGTCTAAGCCTGTGTCTGCTCATCACCGTCAGCTTGCTCACTGGCTGCGCCACCGTGCGAAACCCGGTCACCGGCTTGAAAGAGCGTGCACTTTCTTGAAGCAAATTTGACCACAAATGATATTGAATT
>JANPNF010000274.1:0-23336 GCA_031427315.1 Burkholderiales bacterium
AAGTGGCATAGCGCTTGCTCTTTATAGATCAACGAGGAGGGTTGACATGTCAAAGCTGAAATCAAAAAAAATAAAACCTATGCACAAAACTCCGGTCAAGACGTTACCCAAACCGGCCTTGGATTTTGATCGTGATAAAAATTTAACCTACCTCCCGCAGGATGAGTCGCTTGATCCGCTTTTGGAGTTTCCGCTGGCGTACGAAACCGATACGACCTACAACGTGAGCTCGGGAGCAGCAAAATTCTTCGGCGGCTCGGCGGCGGATGCGGGCGGCGCACTGTCGCTGGCCAGTGACTGGCTCAGCCAGCTGGGCTCGATCACCAGCACCTCGGATATTCAAGTGCTGGAGAGCGTCGCCCAAGGCAATGTGAGGGGCTACCAGGACCAGGTGTTCGTCAACCGCGTGCCGGAACCGTCGTCCGCCGCATTGGCAGTGGCCGCACTGCTGGGGCTTGGATTCGTGACGCGCCGTCGTCAACGCTGAGGCAGCCATAGCGGCTACCGACCTGCCTGGCCGCCTGCCGTCCCCGCGATTGCCGTAGTGCTCAGCCGCACATCACCGCATTGCGCGCGGTGCCGCAATGCGTGGTCCATCAACACCAGCGCCAACATCGCCTCGGCAATCGGCGTCGCACGGATGCCGACACAAGGGTCGTGGCGGCCGAAGGTTTCTACCGTCGCCGGCTGCCCGTCGAGGTCGATCGATTGCCGTGGGCTGCGGATCGAGCTGGTCGGCTTGATCGCAATCGACACGGTGATGTCTTGGCCAGTGGAGATGCCTCCGAGCATGCCGCCGGCGTTGTTGCCGCGAAAGCCCGCTGGCGTCAACTCGTCGCCGTGGGTGGTGCCGCGCTGCATGACGCTCTTGAAACCAGCACCGATCTCGACGCCCTTGACCGCATTGATGCCCATCATCGCGTGGGCGATATCGGCGTCGAGCTTGTCGAACAGCGGCTCGCCCCAGCCCACCGGCACCCCGTGCGCCGCCACCTCGATGCGCGCACCGCACGAATCGCCTGCCTTGCGCAGCGCGTCCATGTAGTCCTCCAGACGCGCGATGTCGCTCGCGTTGGCAGCAGAGAAGGGATTGTTGTGCACATGGTCGAGCGATTCGAACGGGATGGCGACGTCACCGAGTTGCGACATGTGGCCGCTGAACGTCACACCGTGGTGCTTGCGTAGCCATTTTTTCGCCACCGCGCCGGCACCGACCATCGGCGCCGTGAGCCGCGCCGAACTGCGGCCGCCACCGCGCGGATCGCGCAGGCCGTACTTGTGCCAATAGGTGTAGTCGGCGTGGCCGGGACGGAAGGTCTGCAAGATGTTGCCGTAGTCGGTGCTGCGCTGGTCGGTGTTGCGGATCAGCAAACAGATCGGCGTGCCGGTGGTCTTGCCTTCAAACACGCCGGACAGGATCTCGACCGCATCGGGCTCGTTGCGTTGCGTCACATGGCGACTGGTGCCGGGGCGGCGGCGATCGAGCTCGGGCTGGATATCGGTTTCACTGAGCGCCATGCCGGGCGGACAGCCATCGATTACGCAACCGATGGCTGGGCCGTGCGACTCGCCGAAGTTGGTGACACAGAAAAGGTGGCCGAGGGTGCTGCCGGACATGGCGACGCGCTTTCGAGGTGTGCAGGATGGCGGGGCTGTCCTGCCGCGTGTTGCAGTGCCAGGCAGGGCGTCGAGCATAGCAATCCCCGATCCGGGCAGCCCGGCAGTGGCTAGGTCAGGCAATAGGCTGGCCGGACCCTTCCTCTTGCTTCGCGCTGCCGTCAGCCGGCCAGTCGCGGATGTAGGCCTTCAGCATGCGGTTCTCGAAATCCTGCGAATCGACCACCGCCTTGGCCACGTCGTAGAACGAGATCACGCCCATTAGCGTGCGCTGCGTCATCACGGGCATGTAGCGGGCATGGTGGCCGAGCATCATGCGGCGTACTTCGTCCATTTCAGTGTCAGGCGTGCAGGTCAGCGGGCTGTCGTCCATCACGGAATGCACGATCAGCGAACCGACCACACCGCCATTGCGCACGACGGCCTGAATGACCTCGCGAAAGGTCAGCATGCCCACGAGATCGCCGTGGTCCATCACGACCAGCGAGCCGATGTCCCTCTCGGCCATCGTCTGCAGGGCTTGCGCCAGGGGCGTGTCGGAACTGACGGTGTACAGCGTGTTGCCCTTGGCACTCAGGATGTTGGTGACTTTCATGGGGGCCTCCTCAAGGCAAGCGAACGAATCCAATATAGACCCAAACCCGGGCGGGCGACATTGCTGAAACTGCCTGCGCGGCGGTGCACCGCCGGTACCGATGGATCAGGTCGCGATCAGGTCGCGCAACATCAAGCGGTCGAAGTTTGCCCGCTGCCAGAACGCGGCCATCGGCGGTGACGGATCCAGCAAAGTGGCAGCGAGCAAGGTGCGCGCGGCAGTGGTGTCGGGGTTGCACAGCAGCACGTGCCGGGAGCCGCCGGGCTCGTCGAGGCGGCCGACCCAGTCGATGGCGACCAGCGCATCAAGCGCCGGCTCGATGCGCAGCGGATCGGTGTTCAGCGCGTGCGCTAGCTGCTGGGCCGACAGGCCGTGCCCGCCGTTTTGCCGCGCCTGCGCGAGGCTGCGCAGCACCGCGACCGCCAGCTCAAAGCGATAACCGGGCACATGGCCACGTTGCACGACACGGGCCTGCAGTGTGGGTGCATAAGCCGCGATCACCGCGCCGAGCAGCACGATGACCCAGCCCAGGTAGAGCCAGATCAGGAAGATCGGCACAGTCGCGAAGGCGCCGTAGATGGTCGAATAGGTCGGCACCTGCTGCAGATACCAACCCAAGGCCTGCTTGGCCAGCTCGAAGCCGATCGCCACGAACGCGCCACCTGCCAGCGCATGGCGCCACTGCACCCGGGTGTTGGGCACGTAATAGAACAGCGCCGCCATGCCGAGTGCCTGCAAGGTGAATTCCACCGCCTGCAACAGCAGGCCGACGCCACCCGGGAGCCCGCCGACGAGGCCGCGTGATGCCGAGATCGCAAACGACGTACCACTCAAGCTCACCCCTAACAGCACTGGCCCGAGCGTCGCTGCCGCCCAGTACACCAGCACCCGCTGCGCCATCGGCCGCGAAGCGCGCACCCGCCAGATCGCGTTGAGCGTGCGGTCGATGGTCAACATCAGCGCAATCGCGGTGACCACCAAAACGATCAGGCCGACCGCGCCCAGGCGCTTGGCCTTGCCGGCGAACTGCGTCAATGCAACCAGCACCGGCCGGGCGATGCCCTCGGGTACCAGTGCCTGTAGGAAGTATTTTTCCAGCGCGCCCTGGAAGTTGGAGAACATTGGAAACGCCGAGAACACCGCCAGCATCACGGTGAACAGGGGCACCAGCGAAATCAACGTGGTGAACGTTAGGCTGCCGGCGGTCAGGCCGAGGCGGTCTTCGCGAAAGCGCTGGCGCAGCGTGTGGACGGTGTCCATCCACGGCCAGGTTTGCAAGGTGACCCACCAGAGTGCCGCTTGCTGGCGCCAAGTCTCGGCGACCGTGGCCTTGTGCGTCGGGGGAAACTCCATCGCTGGCTATGATGCCATTGATGAGTTTGTCCACCACCCCGCCCTTGCCCGCCGACATCGATGCGCCTGCATCGTCGCTGCCTCCCGTCGTCGCCTGGAGCCGCGCTGTGGCGGTGGGCAGCCTGCTCGGGCTGATCGTGCTGGGCCTGGCGTGGGAATTGGTGCTGGCGCCGACCGGCAACCGCACGCTGGCGTTGAAGGTGCTGCCGCTGGCGGTGCCACTGGTCGGCCTGTTGAAGAACCGCATGTACACCTACCGCTGGGTGAGCCTGATGATCTGGCTGTACTTCACCGAAGGCGTGATCCGCGCGGCCGGCGACCGCGGCCTCAGTGCCTGGCTGGCCGGTGGCGAGGTGCTGCTGTGCGTGGTGCTGTTCACTGCGTGTGCGGTTCATGTGCGCTGGCGTCTGTACCGGGCGCATGCGCTGGCGGCGGCCGCCGCCCACACCGCAGTCGGCTGACACCCACCGCCTCGAAGCGGCGCGCTTCGCCATGACGCTGGTCGACGAGCTGCGCACCGCCGTCGGTGTCGACCACGTATTGAATGCCGGGGACCTCTCGGCCTGGGAGGTTGACTGGCGCGGTCGTTACCGGGTCCGTGCGCTGGCTGTGGTGCGGCCGGTCAATGCCGCGCAGGTCGCTGCCGTCGTGCGGGCCGGTGTTCAGCACGGTGCGAGCCTGGTGCCGCAAGGCGGTAACACCGGCCTGGTCAATGGCTCGGTGCCCGATGCCGGCGGCACGTTGGCCACCAGTGCCGGTGGCACGCAGGTGCTGCGCTACGGCACGGTGCGCCAGCTGTGTCTGGGCCTCGAAGTGGTCGCCGCGTCGGGTGAGATCTGGCATGGCATCGGCGGCTTGCACAAGGACAACACAGGCTACGACTTGCGCGACCTGTCCATCGACAGCGAAGGCACGCTGGGTGTGATCACCGGCGCCACGCTGAAGCTGATCCCGCAGCCGGCCGCCGTCGGCACCGCGATGGCAGCCGTACCCACGCTCGAAACCGCGCTGACAGAGGGCTGCATCAGCAATGCGGCGTTGGCCGCAAGCTTGGAGCAGACAGCGGCGATGTGGCGGCTGCGCGAGGGCATCTCGCCCGCGCAGGCCGCAGAGGGGCTGAACATCAAGCACGACATTGCGCTGCCGGTGTCGCGCACCGCCGCCTTCGTTCGGGAAACTGACGCCGCGCTGGCCGCGGTCTGGCCCGGCATTCGCATCGTCGATTTCGGCCACCTGGGCGACGGCAAGCTGCACTACAACGTGCAGGCAGCGGTCGGTGTATGGGCTTTCGACTTTCTGGCCTGCCATGAGGCGGCCGTGAATACGGTGGTGTACGAGGCGGTGCGGCCCCACGGCGCATCGATTTCAGCCGAACACGGCACCGGCGTGCTCAAGCGCGACAGGCTGGCGCAGACGCTGTCGTCGGTGGCACTACAACCGATGCGCGCCCTCAAGGCCGCGCTCGACCCGCGCGGCACGATGAACCCCAGCCGGGTGTTGTGATCTACACATGGCGACCGCACCCAGCCCGCTGAGCCATCACGACATCCTCGGCATCGTCGAGCCGTTCACCCGCCGCAGCCGGCAGCTTGATCTGGCCGCCAGCGACCGCCTCAATCGGCGCCTCCAGTTCAAGCCGGTCGAGCACGCTGGCAACGCGGCCGGCGTGCCCGCACTGCGCGAAACCCTGCAGCTCGACAGCTATCGCTCGGGCAATTTCGACCTGACCCGCACACTGACCTCGCTCGATGGACAGGCGGCCACGCTGCAGACCACCGGCCCGCAGCCTGCGGCGCTGCTGGCGCGCATCGAAGCGGTTACACCCGAGCAGCAGTTCACAGTGGGTTCGGGGTATCTGATCGCACGCAGCTACACCGTGCCGTCGGATGTGATCATTTCAGCCGATGGTCGCCACGCGGTGCCGCTGGTGTTGATCCGTGCCGTCATTTATCTGAACGATCTGACGCTGACGCTCAACGTGCCCACGGTGCGCGGCGTCTCGGCCGACATCACGCTTAGCGCCACGCCTGCCAGCGACGGCTGCGTGCTCGACCTGCCCGACGACTTGCTGGCCGTCATCGGCTGGGACTGGACGCGGATGGTCCGCAAGAAGGGCACATGGGAAAGCAAACTGCGGTTGCGTGGTGACCCCGCCCGGCGCACACGCCGCGCCGAGCAGGCAGCGAACCGCGTGGCACACCACCTGGCGCAGACGCTGGCCGAACCGCCGACCCGGTTTCACGAGCAGCATCTGCGCGCACGCTGGTGGGCAGCGCTGCGCCGCGCGATCCCGATCCTGACGCCGGTGAGTCTGGTCATCACGGTGCTGCTGTTCCCGCGCATCGATTTTGGCGAGAAGCCCGGGCTGTGGCTGATGCTCTACCACCTGCCGACTGCGCTGATCGCGCTGAGTTTTTGCCTGCAGGAGCTGCCCGAGTTCGTGATCCCACCCCTGCCGCGCCGCTCACTGGCACCAACATGGTGGCAGCGCCCGAGGACCGCGCTCAGCGCCGAGCCCGGCACCGGCTGAGCGCTGTCACGGCAGGGCCGAGGCCTGCTTCGCGCGCGCCTTCCAGCCGCCCCAAAGCACCAGCAATCCGGGGATGAAGATGGCTGACCAGATGATCTTGTCGAGGTGTTCCTTGACCCAGGGAATGTTGCCGAACAGGTAGCCGGCGGTGGTCACCCCACCGACCCACAGCACGGCGCCCGTCACATCGTAAAAGCTGAACTTGGCGCGCGACATCTGCGCCACGCCCGCCACGAACGGCGCGAACGTGCGCAAGAACGGCATGAAGCGCGCCGCAACGATGGTCACACCACCGTACTTTTCATAAAACGCATGCGTCTGATGGAAAGCACGCTTGTTGAAAAAGCGCGAGTTCTCCCACTGGAACACCTTGGGCCCAAAGTGGTGGCCGATCGCATAGTTGCACTGGTTGCCGAGGATCGCCGCGGCAATCAGCAGCGCAATCACCAGCGGCAGGCTCATCAGCCCCACGCCGCACAACGCACCGACAACGAAGAGCAGCGAATCGCCCGGCAAGAAGGGCATCACGACAACGCCGGTCTCAATGAAGATGATGGCGAACAACAACGCGTAGACCCAGACGCCGTAGGTTTGCACGAAGCTCGTGAGGTGCACGTCGACGTGCACGATGAAGTCGATCAGCGCCGCAATGATTTCCATGGAAAACGATTATGGAGGGGCATGGTGACGTGCCATCGCCCGCGCTGAAGCGACCAGCGCGAGATGTGAACGACGCCGCAGGCTGTTGGAGGCGCCCCGCCGTACCGACGAGCGTGGGCACGGTTTCTACAATGCGTTGATGACCGCCCGTGGGCCCCACACACCTCGCCGCTCGATCCGGGAACTGCCCGATGAGCTGATCAGCCAGATTGCCGCTGGCGAGGTGGTCGAACGGCCGGCGTCGGTGGTGCGCGAGCTGGTCGACAACGCGCTCGATGCCGGGGCGCGCGAGGTCATCGTCAAGTTGATCGCCGGCGGCATCCGTGCGGTGCTCGTGGAAGACGATGGGCACGGCCTGCCGGCGGCCGAGCTGCCGCTGGCGCTGCGCCGCCATGCGACCAGCAAGATCGAATCGCTGGGTGACTTGGAAAACGTCGCGACGATGGGCTTTCGCGGCGAGGCGCTGGCGGCGATAGTGTCGGTGGCCGAGGTGTTGATCGCCAGCCGCTGCGCTGACGACGCCCAGGCACGTCGGCTCGATGCGCGCTCGGGAGAAATCTCCCCTGCAGCGCGCGGGGTGGGCACCAGCGTCGAGGTGCGCGAGCTGTTTTTCAGCACCCCGGCGCGGCGCAAGTTCCTGAAGACCGAGGCGACCGAGCTGGCGCATTGCGTGGAAGCGGTGCGCCGCCACGCGCTGACGCGGCCCGATGTGAGCTTCGCGGTGTGGCACGAAGGCAAGCTGGTGCAGCAGTGGCGGCGGGTGGCCGATCAGGCCGACGACCGGGCCCGACTGGCCGATGTGCTGGGCGCCGACTTCATTGCCGACAGCCGGGCGGTGTCACTCGACCTCGGCGTGCTGCGCATCACCGGCCGTGCGGGCACACCGGCCTCGGCGCGCAGCCGCGCTGATTTGCAATACGTCTACGTGAACGGCCGCTTCGTGCGCGACAAGCTGATCGCCCACGGCGTGCGCAGCGCCTACGACGATGTGCTGCACGGCGGGCGGCAGCCGGCCTATGTGCTGTTCATCGACATCGCACCCGACCGCGTCGATGTGAACGTGCACCCGACGAAGATCGAGGTGCGCTTTCGCGACTCGCGCGAAGTGCACCAGGCGGTAAGGCGGGCGGTGGAGGCGGCGCTGGCCGACGCGATTGCGCAGGCAAGGCCCGGTGCCGACAGCAACGCCTCGCAAACCACCTCCGTCTGGCCTGCGCCACGCAGCGGTTTCGACGGCGGCAGCGCGACCCATGCCCAGGTCGCGCTCAGTTTGCATCAGGCCACCGTGCTCTACGCACGCGAGCCTGACGCGCCGTGGAGTGCCGCTACCACGCTGCAAAGCCGCACCATCGGCCCATCGTCGGTTGCCGATATCCACAGCGACGACGCCAGCACCTGGCCGCTTGGCGTAGCCATCGCGCAGATCGCCGGCATCTACGTGCTGGCCGAGAACGCGCAAGGCCTGGTGATCGTCGACATGCATGCCGCGCACGAACGCGTCGTCTACGAGCGCTTGAAGTCGAGCTTGGCAGCATCCCGCATCGACGCGCAGCCGCTGCTGATCCCGGCCACCTTCGCCGCCACGGCCGCCGAGATCGCCACCGCCGAAGCGCATGCCGACACGCTGCACACGCTGGGGCTGGAGGTGACGCCGCTGTCGCCCACCGTGCTCGCGATCCGCTCGCAACCTGCGGCGCTCGCCGGTGGCGATGTGGTCGAACTCGCGCGCAGCGTGCTGGCGGAGTTGGCCCTGCACGAGGCCAGCAGCGTGGTGCAGCGCGCGCAGCACCAGATCTTGTCGACGATGGCCTGCCACGGCGCCGTGCGTGCCAACCGGGCCTTGAGCCTGGCTGAGATGAACGCGCTGCTGCGCGACATGGAACACACCGAGCGCGCCGACCAGTGCAACCACGGCCGCCCCACCTGGCGGCAGTTCACCCGGCGCGAACTCGACGCACTGTTCTGGCGCGGCCGCTGAACTGCCCCCAAACTCGAGCGTTTTGCCCCCAACGCCGAGAGGCGCCTTTTTCTTGCCCCCCTTCTGGACCTGCATGGCCACGCTGAAGATCAAACCGAAGAACACCACCGCCACTGCGCGCCCCGAGCGCGCCCCGGTGCGCGGCGCCGGCATGGGCGTACGCCGACGCCCGACGCTGGCCGAAGCACAGGCCGACCGCGTACGGCGCGATGCGCAGCCGTCGCGGGAGCGGCCCGCTGATCGTCCGAACGAACGGTCATTTGATCGACCGAAGGACCCCCGATTAAACCCGCCGCCGCGCCCCACGCCACGCCCCACAGCGCGCCCACCATCACGCGCGCCGTTCGACTCAACACCGCGCGATGCATCTCGCCCAGCCCCGCGCGCGCCGTTCCAATCGAACCCCGGCCCCAACGCCGACCCTCGCCGAGCACCACCACCCACCCGCTCAACACGCCCGGCCGAACGCTCGTCCGAACCGCGGCGCGACGCAAGGCAAGATCAGCGCCGCGACCCGCGACAAGATCGGCGCGACAGCCCGCCCCCGCGACCGAGCACGCGCCATCGAGAGGCGCCTCCCGAAGCACAGCAGCAACGCGACCCGCGTGATCGCCAACCCGATCGCCCACCGATCATTGCCACGCCGCGCTTTCCGGTCAGCCCGCCAGTACGGCCTGCGGAAAGGTCAACCGAGCGCCCACCGGAACGGCCCCCACAACGCCCGGCCGAATCAAAGCGTCGTCACGTGGCGCGGCCTGCTCGTGACGATGACGACGACGAGCGCGGCCCCTTCCCTCACCAAACCGAAGCCGCGCCCGGCAGCCTGCGCTTGTCGAAGCGCATGAGCGAGCTGGGCCTGGCCTCGCGCCGCGAAGCCGACGAGTGGATCGAAAAAGGCTGGGTGCGCGTCGACGGCGATGTGGTCAAGGAGCTGGGCTCGCGCGTGCTGCCCGATCAGCGCATCACCATCGATGCGCGCGCCAAGTTCCAGCAAGCGCAGAAGGCCACGGTGCTGATCAACAAGCCGATCGGCTACGTCAGCGGCCAGGCCGAAGACGGCTATGAACCCGCGGTGGTGCTGGTCAAACCCGAGAACCAGTGGAGCGGCGACCAGTCGGGCACGCGCTTCCTGCGCGAACACCTGCGCAGCCTGGTGCCCGCAGGCCGGCTCGACATCGACTCGATCGGCCTGCTGGTGCTGACGCAAGACGGCCGCATCGCCAAGCAGCTGATCGGCGAAGACAGCGAGATCGAGAAGGAATACCTGGTGCGCGTGGCCGGGCCGCTGGGCGAGGGGCCGGCATCGAGCGAGCTTTCAGCCGACGATCTGGCGCGCCTGCGCCACGGCCTCGAACTCGACGGCGAAGCATTGAAACCGGCCACCGTCGAATGGCTGAACGACGACCAGCTGCGCTTCGTATTGCAAGAAGGCAAAAAGCGCCAGATCCGCCGCATGTGCGAAGCCGTCGGCCTGAAGGTGCTCGGCCTCAAACGCGTGCGCATCGGCAGCGTGATGCTGGGCGATTTGCCGGTCGGGCAGTGGCGATATCTGCGGGGGGATGAGGTGTTTGGGTGAGTCCAGTTACCGGTCGAGGTGCCATCGCGATACACTGACTGCATGTATTCACTCGGACGTTGACATGGCCACCTCCATCCGACTCGACCCCGCCATTGAACAACGCCTGGACCAGCTGGCAGCCCAGACCGGGCGCACCAAGGCCTACTACCTGCGCGAGCTGGTCACCAACGGCCTGCAAGACCTGGAAGACCACTATCTCGCCGCCGCGACGATGGAACGGGTGCGCAAGGGCGCGGAACGCGTATACACACTCGACGAGGTGGAGCGCGATCTTGGTCTGGCAGATTGAGCTGACTGCCACGGCCGTCAAGCAACTCGCCAAACTCGATAAAACCGAAGCGCGGCGCATCACCGCTTTCATGAGACAACGCCTGGCGGTACTGGGCGATCCGCGGACCACCGGAAAGGCCCTTAGCGGCCCACAACTCGGCATGTACTGGCGCTACCGCATCGGCGACTACCGTGTCATTTGCGACATTCAGAACAACCGCCTGTGTGTGCTGGTGATTGAAATTGGTCATCGGCGCGAGGTGTACCGGTGAGTGGGAAGGAGCACCGCTCCAGCTGACCGTGGGGCATCGCCCCGTCAATCCCGATCCGGCGCGATCTCAGTCGCGTAATCCACCAAATCTCCCAGGATGCCCTGAGCGCGCTCGTCGTCGGGGTCGGGCAGCGCTTCACCCAGCTGGTCGATGCGCTCGAAAAACGCGGCCAGCGTCAGGCCGCCACTGGCGCCGTCGTGCAGGCGGTGCGCCCGGTGTTCGTGCCATTGCTGCTGTTCGGCATCGGTCAGCGTCTGCGGGAAATTGCGGGCGCGGTAGCGGAACAGCAATTCCGTGAGGCGGCCGTCGGAGAACGCCGGGCGCTGCTCGGCCAGCGTCTGCGGCGGCAGCGTGCGCAGATGCTGCAACAAGCGCCGGTCGTCGTTGCCGACGAAGCCGCCGTACAGGTCTTCATCGACATCGGGCTTGCCTTCAGCTGCAGGGCGTTCGAACACTTCGGGCCACAGCCCGGCCAGCAGCGCGGTTTGGTGCGCGGCCACGTCGGCATGCTTTCTGGCAAGGGCGATGTCGATGCCCCAGCGCGCGGCCATCTCGGGGCTGAGCGTCTTCAGGTTGCCGATCACCACCGGTGACTTGTTCAGATGAATCGTTTTGATCGGCAGCCGCGTCACGTCTTCGGGCAACGCATCGGCGCGGCTGAACATGCGCTGGCGAATCGTCTCGGCGCTCAGTGTTTGCAACACGCCGGGGTCTTCGGCCAGGTCCCAGACGATGACCTCGTTCTTGTTCGTCGGGTGCGGCGCCAGCGGCCACACCAGCGCGATGCAGCCGCGATCGGGCGGGTACATGCCCGACACGTGCAAAAACGGCTGCCCCGCCTTCTGCGCATTGGCCATCTCCTCGATGACGGCGTCCTTCTTGCGCAGCCGCAGGCAAAAGTCCCACAGCTTGGGCTGCTTGCTTTTGATGAGCCGGGCCAGCGCCACGGTGGCCCGCACGTCTGACAGCGCATCGTGCGCCGCTTCGTGCGCGATGCCGTTGGCAACGGTGAGGTGTTCAAGCTTGAACGACGGCCGGCCGTCGGCGTGCCGCGGCCAGGTGATGCCGTCAGGCCGCAACGCATAGGCGCAGCGCACCACGTCGAGCAGGTCCCAGCGGCCGCACTGGTTCTGCCATTCACGGGCGTACGGGTCGATCAGGTTGCGCCAGAACAGGAAGCGCGTCACCTCGTCGTCGAAGCGGATCGAGTTGTAGCCGACGCCGACGGTGCCCGGCTTGGCCAGTTCTGCCTCGATGGCCGCGGCGAAGGCGTGTTCGGGCACACCGCGTGCCATACAGACTTGAGGTGTGATGCCGGTCAGCAGGCAGCTCTCGGGGTCGGGCAGTGTGTCGGACGCAGGCTGGCAGAACAGCGTGACGGGCTCGCCGATCTCGCTTAGGTCGGCATCGGTGCGCAGGCCGGCAAACTGCGCCGGGCGGTCGCGGCGCGGCACCACGCCGAAGGTTTCGTAGTCGTGCCAGAAGAAGCTGTATGCGTCCATGGACTGCAACATACCACCCGTCCACAATGAACGATATGCGCGTCACACGACCTCGCCAGGAGCCCCCATGAGCCGATCTGCCGCCAAGTCCACGACACCCAAGCACGCCTTTGCCAAAACGCTGAAAACCTTCACCACCGCAAGCGGCGTTGAAGGCAGCTGCTACTCGCTGCCGACGCTGGCCAAGCTGATCCCGAATGTGGCGCGGCTGCCGGTGTCGCTGCGCATCGTGCTGGAGAGCGTGCTGCGAAATTGCGATGGCAAGAAAGTGACCACCGCGCACGTCGAGCAGCTGGCCAACTGGAAACCCAACGCCCTGCGCAGCGAGGAGATCCCGTTCGTCGTCGCCCGCGTGGTGCTGCAAGATTTCACCGGCGTGCCGCTGCTGGCCGATCTGGCCGCAATGCGCAACGTCGCTGCCTCGATGGGCAAAAACGCCAAGACCATCGAGCCGCTCGTGCCGGTCGATCTGGTCGTCGACCACAGCGTGATGGTCGACCACTACGGCAACAAGCGCGCGCTCGATCTGAACATGAAACTCGAATTCCAGCGCAACCGCGAGCGCTACGAGTTCATGAAGTGGGGCATGCAGGCCTTCGACACCTTCGGCGTCGTGCCGCCGGGCTTCGGCATCGTGCACCAGGTGAACCTGGAATACCTGGCGCGCGGCGTGCACAAAACGGCCAAGAACAAGCCGAATGCGGGCGCCTCAGCGGCGAAGTCCGCAGCCGTCTACTACCCCGATTCCCTGGTCGGCACCGACAGCCACACGACGATGATTAACGGCATCGGGGTGGTCGGCTGGGGCGTCGGCGGCATCGAGGCCGAGGCCGGCATGCTGGGCCAACCGGTGTATTTTTTTGACGCCCGATGTGGTCGGCTTCGAGCTGACCGGGCGGCTGCGCGAAGGCGTCACGGCAACGGATTTGGTCTTGACGGTCACCGAGATCCTGCGCAAGGCCAAGGTGGTCGGCAAGTTCGTCGAATTCTTCGGCGAAGGCACGGCCAGCCTGCCGCTGCCCGACCGCGCGACGATTGCCAACATGGCGCCCGAGTACGGCGCGACGATGGGCTTCTTCCCGGTCGACGACAAGACGATCGACTACTTCAAAGGAACCGGCCGCACCAAGAAAGAAATCGAAGCCTTCGAAGCCTACTTCCGGGCACAAGGGCTGTTCGGTGTGCCGAAGCGGGGTGACATCGACTACACCTCGGTCGTCACGCTCGATCTCGGCACGGTCGCGCCCAGCCTGGCCGGCCCGAAGCGGCCGCAAGACCGGATCGAACTCGGCAACGTGAAGCAGCAGTTCACCGCACTGTTCAGCCAACCGCCGACCGAGAACGGCTTCAACCAGCCCGCAGGGCACTTGCACCTGCGCCATCTGGTGCGCGCACAGGACGTCGTGGACACCTCGATTGCGACTGTGCAGCCAATCCCGCTCGGCGCGGCGCGCGACCTGGTGGAGATGGTCGGCAACCGCTCGACACTCGAGGCCGCGCAGTCGAGCGCCGCGTCGGTGCAGCACCAGGTCGGCGACATCTCGATTGGCAACGGCGATGTGCTGATTGCCGCCATCACCTCCTGCACCAACACCTCAAACCCGAGCGTGCTGCTGGCCGCTGGGCTGCTGGCGAAGAAAGCGGTCGAGGCTGGGTTGAAGGTGCAGCCGCACATCAAGACGTCGCTCGCGCCCGGCTCGCGCATCGTCACCGAATACCTGGAAAAAACCGGCCTGTTGCCCTACCTGGAAAAGCTCGGCTTCTACCTGGCCGGCTACGGCTGCACCACCTGCATCGGCAACGCCGGCGACCTGCGCCCCGAGTTCAACGAGGCGATTCAGCGCAACGATTTGGTCTGCGCGGCCGTGTTGTCGGGCAACCGCAATTTCGAGGCGCGCATCCACCCGAACCTGAAGGCCAACTTCCTCGCCTCGCCACCGCTGGTGGTGGCGTATGCCATCGCCGGCACGGTGTTGAAGGACCTGATGACCGAGCCGCTCGGGAAAGGCAAGAAGGGCCGCGACATCTACCTCGGTGACATCTGGCCGACCAGCGACGAGATCCACGCGCTGATGAAGTACGCGATGAACGGCAAGGCCTTCAAAAAGAACTACGAGAAGGTCGCGACCGACCCCGGCAAGCTGTGGGGCAAGGTGAACGGCGCGAGCGGCCAGGTTTACGACTGGCCCACTTCGACTTACATCGCCAGGCCGCCGTTTTTCGACGGCTTCACGATGCAGCCCGCGCAAGCCGCGGCGGGCGTGGTCGGGGCGCGGGCGATGGCGCTGTTCGGCGACTCGATCACCACCGACCACATCTCACCCGCGGGCTCGATCAAGGAAGCCTCACCCGCCGGAGCATGGTTAAAAGAGCATCGGGTCCTGAAGGCCGACTTCAACAGCTACGGCTCGCGGCGCGGCCACCACGACGTGATGGTGCGCGGCACCTTCGCCAATGTGCGCATCAAGAACCTGATGATCCCGGCCGGCGCCGACGGCTCGCGCGAGGAAGGCGGCGTGACCTTGCATCAACCGAGCGGAGAGAAGCTGTTCATCTACGACGCCGCGATGAAGTACATGGACGCGGGCACACCGACGGTGATCTTCGCCGGCGAAGAATACGGCACCGGTTCGTCGCGCGACTGGGCCGCCAAGGGCACCGCGCTGCTGGGCATCAAGGCGGTGGTCGCTCGCTCTTTCGAACGGATTCACCGCAGCAACCTGGTCGGCATGGGCGTGCTGCCGCTGCAGTTCAAGGGCAGCGACAGCTGGCAGACGCTGGGCATCACCGGCCGCGAAACCTTCGACATCGAGCTCGCCGCGAACATCCAGCCGCAGCAGGACGCGACGCTGGTCATCACCACGGCCGACGGCAACAAAAAGCGCGTGCCACTGACGCTGCGCATCGACACGCCCATTGAGGTCGACTACTACCAGCACGGCGGCATCCTGCCGTTCGTGCTGCGGCAGCTGCTGGCGGCTTGATCGCTGCCGACACGCCGTGCGGCGCGGGGCGGCTTAGGCGAGCGCTCGGCACCAGGCCTCGGGGTCGAACCCCACCAGCACGCCGCCCGGGTGTTCGACCACCGGGCGCTTGATCACGCTGGGCTGTACAAGCATCAGAGCGCGCGCACTGGCCGCATCGTTCACAGCGGCCTGCTGCGTTGCGTCCAGCTTGCGCCAGGTCGTGCCCTTGCGGTTGAGCAGCACCTCCCAGCCCAGCGCGTGCAGCCACGCGTCTAGTAGCGGTAGCGGCACGCCCTGCTTCTTGTAATCATGAAACGCGTGTTGAACGCCGTGCGCTTGCAGCCACGCGCGCGCCTTCTTCACGGAGTCGCAGTTCGGGATGCCGTAAAGAGTGATGGAGGTGGTGGTCGTGATGGTGCGCATGCCAAACCCTACACTGCCACGCCACGCAGCACCACCGCCCCCATGGATTCCACCTCTGAACACGCCACCCCGCTCGGCCACGGCATCTGGGTGATCGACACCGGCTACCAGCGGCCACAGTTCGATGCAGCGTATTTGATGGTCGAACAAGGCCGCGCTGCCTTCATCGACACCGGCACCAGCCTCGCGTTGCCACGGCTGCTGGCGGCACTCGATGCGGCCGGTGTGGCACGCGACGCGGTCGACTGGGTGATCCCGACCCATGTGCACCTGGACCACGCCGGCGGTGCCGGTGCGCTGATGGCTGAGTTGCCCGCCGCGCAGTTGCTGGTGCACCCCCGAGGCGCGCGGCATCTGATCAACCCGACCGTGCTGCTGGCCAGTGCGCGGGCGGTGTACGGCGACGAGGAAATGCAGCGCGCCTACGGCACGGTGGTGCCGGTCGATGCCCGCCGCGTCGTTGAAAGCGCCGACGGCATGGTGATCGCGCTGGCCGCACGTCCGCTGACGCTGTTCGACACGCCGGGCCATGCGCGCCATCACCATTGCGTCTGGGACGCACGCAGCCAGGGCTTTTTCACCGGCGACACCTTCGGCCTGTCGTACCGCGAGTTCGACACGCCGCAAGGCCTGTGGCTGTTGCCGTCGACGACACCCACGCAGTTCGATCCCACCGCGCTGCGCGCATCGATTGAGCGGATGTTGGACCAGCAGCCGCAGCGCCTGTACCTGACGCACTACGGCTGCATCGGCAACGTCGCGACGCTCGGCCGCGAGCTGCTCGATCAACTCGATTCGGTGGTGGCGCTGGGCGAGTGCATCCGCTCGCAATTGCTGACTCCCGAGGCGCGCCATAGCGCATTGAAGGACGGGCTGGCCGCGCTCTACCTTCAGCGCCTGCAGCGCCTGGGCAGCACGCTGCCTCGCGAGCATGTGCTGGCGCTGCTGGCCATGGACATCGAGCTGAACGCCCAGGGCATGGCGGTCTGGCTGGACACGGCATAACCCGTGAAGCCCTGGCACCTCTTGGTGTTTGGCCCTGTCGGTTTACCGGGCCCAAGCTCTTATCAGAACGGGGGAGATGCCGAGTTTCCGCAACCCTTTACCCACGGGGTTGATGCCTGCGGCTTCCAGAAATAAGCTCAGTTGTTGGTTTAGCGAGTACCCCTGGGTTTTGCTCAGCTGACGGTGTCGCCTGACGCTACCCGATCATCTACTCATCTTTTTCCGAGGTCACAAAATGCGGTGTTTCGCCACCTTGCTCAACACGGTTGCACTCTCGCTGTTTGCAGGCGGCACGGCTCAGGCCGAATCGGTGACCTATTTCTTCACCGGCAACGTTGCGATCCTGCCAGCCCCGGTGGTCCCCTTTGCGGTGTCGCCAGGCTTCGTCAGCCTCGGAATTCACGTGGGCGACGCCGTCAGCGGAAGTTTCACCTACCTGACAGGCGGCACCGACGGATCGCCGCTGCCGCAGATCGGTAACTACAAAGGCAACTTGACCGCAATGTCAGTCGGCATCGGCGCACGGCAGTGGAATCTGGCAGGTGCTCCGAACAACGCGTTCGTGCAGATCGACAACGACTTCAAATTACCGTCGTTCCTGCCTGTCAACCCAGGATACTTTTCCGACAAGTTCACGGCAGCCGGTGACATCACAGGGCCTGCGCCAGCCACTGCGGTCGGCACTCCGCTTGCGTTCACGCTCGGATTCGATTTTTCATCGCAGACAAAAACTCAACCCAACCCCGTCTTCGGTGACGCATTGATCCCGTCGTCATTGCGCCTGGCCGACTTTGGTGCTTTGCATCAAGGGATCATCACTTACAGCTTCTTCGACACGAGCAACCGAGTGGCATCCGAAGGCATTCGGTTCGATATCTCCGCGCTGTCCAATTCCAGCCCCAGTCCGGTGCCCGAACCGACCACGTTCGCCCTGTTGATGGCTGGCGTCGGGGGCCTCGCGATCAGCGCGCGACGGCGGCGTCAAGCCCCGTAGCCGAACGGGCACGCGCTGAATTGACTCATCGGGAGCAGGGAACCAAGATTGAACGTGTATTCGTCACGCTGAGAGCACCGCCGAATTGGCTTCAGTTTGAAACGGCGGCCTGCGCCGTTTCCACGCCCCCTGACAGCGCCAGCCCGCCGGGCTCAGTGCCCTGCAAATTCCACCAGCGTGAACAGCGCAAGCCCCGCATCGCGCAGCTTGCGCGAGCCGCCGAGCTCGGGCAAATCGACGATGGCGGCTCCTTCGATCACGGTCGCGCCGAGGCGCTCCAGCAGCTTCTTGCCGGCCATCATGGTGCCGCCGGTGGCAATCAGGTCGTCGATCAGCACGACGCGCTGGCCGGCACCAACGGCATCAGTGTGCAGCTGCACCGTCGCGTTGCCGTACTCGAGCTCGTAGGTTTCTTCGACGGTACTGAAAGGCAACTTGCCCTTCTTGCGGATCGGGATGAAACCCGTGCCGAGCTCGTAGGCGAGCACGCTGCCAATGATGAAGCCGCGCGCGTCGAGCCCGGCGATCGCGTCAGGTCGCGTCTCAAAGTAGCGGTGCACAAACCGGTCGATGAGCACACGGAACACGCGCGGGTTGCTCAGCAGCGGCGTGATGTCGCGGAACATGACTCCGGGCACAGGCCAATCAGGCACGGTGCGAATGTGGTCGCGGATGTAGTGCGCCGGTGGCGTGCTGGGGTCTGCAAACATGCGAGTCATCATAGGCGAGCACCAAATGGGGATCTGGCTGGTGAGTCGGCCGCAACACCGCGGATTGCCTTGCTGCGCGCTGGCCATACTGCAGCGATATTCATCCTGAACGAGCGATTTCATGTCGATGTTTCGATGGCCCCTTGCGCTGAGTCTGTGGTGGCGTCCGCGCCCGACCGCTGACCGTGTGGCACCGCCCAAACCCCGACCGATGGCCGATTCAGTCACCCGCATCGCTGTGGCCCCAACGCCTGAAGCCGCCGCCCCGGTGGCAGAAATGATCGACGCGACATCGCCATTCTTCCTGTGGCTGCTGGCGCAACCGATGACCGCGCCAACGGCCGCCACCGCTGAGGTGACAGCGGGCGACGCTGCGCTCGACGAGCAGGCGCTGTCGGTGCTGGCACGGCTCGACGAGGTGATCCAATCTGACCCGCAACGCAACGCCTTGCTGCCGCGCGCGCCGCAGGTGCTGCCGCAGCTGATGCGCAGCCTGCGCAACGATCAATACGTGTCGGTTGAAGTCGCCGAGCGCATCGGCAAAGACGCCGTGCTGGCCGCCGACGTCATCCGCGCCGCCAACGGCTCCCAGCGCGGCAGCCGTGAACCGATCGTGGAACTGTCGCAGGCGGTGCTGTCCATCGGCGCCGATCACCTGCGTCGCGTGATCGCGAAGTCGGTGCTGCGGCCCATCTTCAATGTGCGCGGCGCCTCGCTGTTAGCGCTGGCGGCGCCGCAGATCTGGATCAATGCCGAATTCAAGGCCCGCCTGTGCTCCGCGCTGGCTGCCGCCGAAGGGCTGGACCCGCTCGACGGCTATCTTGCCGGCATGCTGCACGACAGCGGCTGGACCGCGCTGCTGCGCGCACTCGACTCCTTGGGGCTTGCCGCCATCGAGACACCCCGCTTGACCGCCCCGGCCATGGCGCAGGCACTCGCCGGGCGCCGCGATGTGCTGTTTTGCAAACTGATACGGCCCTGGCAGCTCAGCATGCCGCTGGTTGCGATGGCCGACGAGATCGAGAGCAGTGGCCTGGCCGCAGCGCAATCCCCGCTGACGCTGTCGTTGCAGCGCGCGCACGGCCTGGCGTCTCTGCACGCGCTGGCTTGCGATGCCCGCCTGCCCGATGGAATAGACGCCACGCTGATGAAACTTCCACCGCGCATGCAAGCCAGCTATCTGGCGGTGACGCGCGCGGGCTGAGCGTGGCCGCATCGCCCGCGGCGCTCGAATCACCGCTAGGCTACGGGGTTCCCACTTCGAAGGCACCTGCGATGAGATTGCTACACACCATGCTGCGCGTCGGCAACCTGCAGCGTTCGATCGATTTCTACACCCGCGTGATGGGCATGCGGCTGTTGCGCACCGCCGACCGGCCGGAGCAAAAGTACAGCCTGGCGTTCGTGGGCTACGGCAACAACCCCGATCACGCCGAGATTGAACTGACCTACAACCACGGCGTCGATCACTATGAACTCGGCAGCGCCTATGGCCACATCGCGATCGAAGTGCCCGACGCCTATGCCGCCTGCGCGGCGATCAAGGCCGGTGGCGGCGCCGTCACCCGCGAAGCCGGACCGGTGGCCGGGGGCTCGACGGTGATCGCCTTCATCACCGACCCTGACGGCTACAAGGTCGAGCTGATCCAACGCTGATCTGCGGCGGCGGGGGTCTGCTGCTGACATGCTGAAGGTGCAACAAGGTGTGAACCCCTTGGCACTTTTGGCACAGACGCTGCGATCACTATCTTGGTACCGGTGTCACGCGCTTCTCGCAGTGAACCTTCTGTTGAAAATGGAGACCGCCATTCAGACCCTTCCTCTCGCGCGCCAGCTCGCAGCCCTCGCGTTGATCCTCAGTGCGACCTCGGGCGCCCAAGCTTTCAGCTTGTCGACCTCCGGCGAGCTGATGTTCAACGACAGCGTGGCCGACGTCAATTTCACCCTGGCCAGCAACAGTGCTGACGTCCGACTGTGGACCGATTCGTTTCGCAACGGCCTTAACTTCGACCCCGTGCTGACGCTTTGGAAGCGTGACGGCAGTGATTACAGACTGGTGCGCGGCGCGGACGATGACATGACGGTCGGCGCCGGTCAGACTGACTACGACGCAGGGCTGCGGTTTGTCTCGTTGGGCGAAGGTGACTACCGAGCATCGATCACGGCTACGCCTTATCTTGTCGCCGGAACGTTGTATTCAGACGGCTTCAAGTTTGCCCAATCCGACATCGCGCACACGCTGATTTCGCAGTGGGTTCAGCCCGGTTCCAAAGATGATCAAAAAGGCACGTTCTGGTCGCTGAACGTGACCACCGCTGCCGTGCCCGAGCCCAACCCGGCGGCGCTGCTGGCGCTGGGCATCGGCATCGTGGGTTGGATGTCGATCCGTAGCCGACCGATTTGAACTCCGGCCTCAGCCCGAGCGCAGCGCCGTGGCCTCTCGCGCCAGCGCGGTGATCCGCAACCAATCGCCAGCAGCCACGGCATCGGGCGGCGTCAACCACGAGCCGCCGCACATCTTGACATTGGGCAGCGCCAGAAACTGCGGTGCCGACGCCAAAGTGATGCCGCCGGTGGGGCAGAAATGCACATCGCCGAACGGCCCGGCGAAGGCCTTGAGCATCACGATGCCACCGGCTGCGACTGCGGGAAAGAACTTCAGGAAGTAGTAACCGTCGGCATTCGCCGCCATCACTTCACTGGCGGTCGCCGCGCCTGGTAACAAGGGCAAGTCGATGTTGCGGCACGCCTGACCGATTTCGCTGTTGTAGCCAGGGCTGACCACAAACCGGCAGCCTGCGTCCTTGGCAGCCTGCGCATCGGCCACACTGCGCACCGTGCCGGCGCCCACGATCGCCTCCGGCACCGCGCGAGCGATCGCTTCCATGCAGCGCAAGGCCACCGGCGTGCGCAGCGTCACTTCCAGCACCCTGACACCACCGGCCACCAAAGCCTGCGCCATCGGCACCGCGTCGTCGATGCGGTCGAGCACGATGACCGGGATCACCGGGCCACAGTTGGCGAGATCGAACGCTTGCATTGAGGGTGTTTTCATAACCAAGTCACTGCCCCTTCTTCGGCCGTCAAAACATTGCGGCGCATGCCACCGAACAGTTCACGGCCGAGGCCGTGGGCGTTGATCTCGCGCTGTTCATCGGACAGTACGGCGGGCTCACGCGCGGCCCAGATGGCCGCATCGACCAGAGCCTCCAAGGTACCGGCGTTCGAATCGATGCGGATCACGTCGCCGCTGCGCACCTTGGCGAGCGGCCCGCCTGCCAGCGCTTCCGGGCTGACGTGAATGGCAGCAGGCACCTTGCCCGAGGCGCCGCTCATGCGCCCATCGGTCACCAGCGCGACCTTGAAGCCTTTGCCCTGCAGCACCGACAGTGGCGGCGTCAGCTTGTGCAACTCGGGCATGCCGTTGGCGTGAGGGCCCTGGAAGCGCACCACAGCAACGAAGTCGCGCTCCAGTTCGCCCGCCTTGAAGGCCGCCTGCAGAGCCTCCTGCGTGTCGAACACGATAGCTGGCGCCTCGACCACATGCCTGTCGGCCGGCACCGCCGAGGTCTTGATGACCGCGCGACCGAGGTTGCCGGTCAACAACATCAGGCCGCCGTGGTCGCTGAACGGCGCCGCGGCGGGTCGCACGATGTCGTCGTCGGTGTTGACCAGGGTTGCTGGCGGCAGATCGCACCAGCGCAGCACACCTGCGGCGTCACGCTGCGGCAGCCGGGTGTAGTCGCGCAGGCCGCCAGCGGACACTGTGGCCACATCGGCATGCATCAGCCCGGCGCCGATCAGCTCGCGGATCACATAGCCCGGCACGCCGGCCGACTGGAACTGATTCACGTCGGCGCTGCCGTTGGGGTAGACGCGTGCCAGCAGCGGCGTGGCGTGCGACAACTCAGCGAAATCACTCCAGTCGATCAGGATACCGGCGGCACGCGCCACCGCGACCCAATGGATCAGGTGGTTGGTCGAGCCGCCGGTGGCCAACAGCGCGACCATCGCGTTGACGATGACGCGCTCGTCGACCAGCTCACCGATGGGCAGAAATCGACCGCCGCCCGGCCGGTCATCGGACCGCTGCGCTTTCGTGATCGCCAGCACCGCGCGCACCGCCTCGCGCGTGAGCGTCTCGCGCAGCTCGGCGTGCGGGTGCACGAAGGCAGCACCGGGCACATGCAGGCCCATCGCTTCGAGCAGCATCTGGTTGCTGTTGGCCGTGCCGTAGAAGGTGCAGGTGCCCGCGCCGTGATACGACGCCTGCTCAGATCGCAGCAGCTCGTCTCGGCCGACCAGCCCTTGCGCGAACTGCTCGCGCACTTTTGCTTTGGTGTCGTTCTTCAGGCCGGTGCTCATCGGCCCGGCGGGCACGAACACGCACGGCAGGTGGCCGAAGTGCAAGGCGCCGATCAAAAGGCCCGGCACGATCTTGTCGCACACACCGAGCAACAGCGCGGCATCGAACACATCGTGCGTCAGCGCCACGGCGGTGCCCATCGCGATGGTGTCGCGCGAGAAGAGGCTCAGCTCCATGCCGGGCAGACCCTGCGTCACGCCATCGCACATGGCCGGCACGCCACCGGCCACCTGCACCGTGGCACCGCGCCGGTTCGCCTCATCGCGGATCACTGCCGGAAAGCCCTCGTAGGGCTGGTGCGCCGACAGCATGTCGTTGTAGGCCGTCACCACGCCGATGTGCGGCGCGCGCTCGGCCACGATGCGCAGCTTGTCGTCGGCCGGCATGGCCGCGAACGCATGCGCCACATTGGCGCAGCCCATGCGGTCGCTGCCCCGCGGGCGTTGTGCTGCAGCGGCCACGCGGGCCAGGTAGGCCTGGCGCAGCGGCGCGCTGCGCTCGAGGATGCGTTGCGTG
>JANPNF010000275.1:0-2832 GCA_031427315.1 Burkholderiales bacterium
CTGGCCGCGGCCGGTCTGCGTCAACGCGAACACTTGAGCGCGCGCAGCCTGTCGCAAGGCCAGCGACGCCGGGTCGCGTTGGCGCGCCTGCTGTTGGCGCCGTCAGCACCGCTGTGGGTGCTCGACGAGCCGTTCAATGCGCTCGATACCGCCGCCTGTGATTGGCTGCTGAGCGTGCTGGCCGGCCAGTTGCGTCGCGGCGGCATCGTGGTGTTGACCAGCCACCAGCCGGTGGCGATCGACGCGTCGCTGCCTCAAGTGACCTTGACGCTGTGAGCCTGCCGCCCGCCGTCGAACCCGCGGCCCGCGCCACCGCCTTCGACGCGATGCGCGGTGTCTTCATACGCGATTTGCGGCTGGCGATGCGCCGGCGTGCGGACACCGCTGCCGCGCTGTTCTTCTTCGTGATCGTCGCCAGCCTGTTTCCGCTCGGCGTCGGGCCGGAGCCAGCGCTGTTGCGCACGATGGCGCCCGGCGTCGTGTGGGTTGCGGCGCTGCTGGCGTCGATGCTGTCGCTCGGTCGGTTATTCGCCGATGACCACCAGGACGGCACGCTGGAGCAACTGCTGCTGTCGGTGTGCCCGCTGCCGCTGATCGTGTTGGCGAAGATGGCAGCACACTGGCTGTGTTCGGGGCTGGCGCTGACGCTGGTGGCGCCGCTGCTGGCGCTGCAGTTCGACCTGCCGACGTCGTCTGTCTGGGTGTTGACCTTGTCGCTGCTGATCGGCACACCGTTGCTCAGCCTGATCGGCGGGATCGGCGCAGCGTTGACGGTGGGGGTGCGCGGCGCGGGGGTGTTGCTGTCGCTGCTGGTGCTGCCGCTGTGCGTGCCGGTGCTGATATTCGGCGCTGGCGCGGTCGATGCGGCTGCAGCAGGTCTCGCGGTCGGTGCCCACTACTCGCTGCTGGGCGCCATGCTGGTGCTGGCACTGTTCGCGGCGCCCATCGCAGCAGCAGCAGCCCTGCGCATCGCGCTCGAATGAGGCCGTTGCACAATCATGGGTTGTCTGGATGGCACGCGGCTGACCCGCTCGCGTCCACGCGGTGACAGCCGGAGCCCGAGTCGTGCCGTTTTCTGAGATCAACTGGTTCAAATACGCCGCGCCGCAACGGTTTTATCCGCTCGCCGGGCGGGTCATTCCGTGGTGTGGCGCGCTGGCACTCTTGCTCACGGTGCTCGGGCTGGCTCTGGGCCTGTTGATCGCGCCCATTGACGCGCAGCAGGGCGACGCGTACCGAATCATCTTCATCCATGTGCCCGCTGCATGGATGTCGATGGTGATCTACATGGCGATGGCGTTCTGGGCCGCGATGGGGCTGATCTTCAATGCGCGACTCGGCGCCATGCTGGCCACGGCGCTGGCACCCTCCGGCGCGCTGATGACCTTCATTGCGCTATGGACTGGCGCTTTGTGGGGCAAGCCGACCTGGGGCACCTGGTGGGTGTGGGACGCGCGGCTCACCTCCGAGCTGGTGCTGCTGTTTCTGTACATCGGCTACATGTCGCTGCATGCCGCGATCGACGACTTGCGTCGCGCCGACCGGGCTGCGGCGCTGCTGGCACTGGTCGGTGCGGCCAACGTGCCGATCATCTATTTTTCGGTGCAGTGGTGGAACACCTTGCACCAGGGCGCCTCCCTCAGCTTCAGCAAAGGCGCGACGATGGCCACGCCGATGCTGCTGGGCATGCTGGTGATGACGCTGGCGTTCTGGGCCTATGCGATCGCGATCGCGCTGGCCCGGCTGCGCGTCGTGATCCTCGAACGTGAACAGCATGCGCCGTGGGCGCGCGCTGAACTGGGTACGGTGTGATGGTCTGGAACAGCTTCTCGAATTTCATTGCCATGGGCGGCTACGGTTTGTATGTGTGGGGATCGTTCGGCGTGACGGCAGCGGTACTGGCCGCTGAAATCTGGTCGGTGGCCGCACGTCGGCGGGCCTTGAGCCGCCGCGCGCACGACACTGACAGTGCACAGTGGGGAGAGGCTAAATGAAACCCAGAACCAAGCGCGGCTTGGCCATCGTCACCGGGCTGGCGGCATTGGGCATTGCCTGTGCGCTGGTGCTGAACGCTTTCCAAAGCAACCTGGTGTTTTTCTTCAGCCCGACGCAGGTCGCTGCGCAGGAGGCGCCACGCGAACGCAGCTTTCGCATCGGCGGGCTGGTCGAACAAGGCAGCATCCGGCGCGATGAGAAAACCTTGACGGTGAACTTCATCGTCACCGATCTGGCACAGAAGATCCCGGTGGTCTACACCGGCCTGCTGCCCGACCTGTTTCGTGAAGGCAAGGGCGTGGTGGCGCAGGGCAAGTTGAGCCCGGACGGCGTCTTCCATGCCGAGCAGGTGCTGGCGAAGCACGACGAGAACTACATGCCGCCCGAAGCCGCTGATGCGTTGGCAAAAGCGCGCAAGGGTGAGCTGCCAGCCGGCGCCATGACCACCTCGGCGGCTGAACCGTCCGGTTCACCGAAGTACGGAGCGACACCATGATTCCTGAGCTGGGCCACGTGGCCCTGATCCTTGCGCTGGCCATGGCCATCGCGCAAAGCGTGTTGCCGCTGATCGGTGCACATCGCGGAGAGGCGGCCTGGATGTCGCTGGCCCGCCCCTCGGCGCGCGGCCAGTTCGTCTTCATGCTGATCTCCTACGGCTGCCTGACCTACGCCTTCGTGAGCAACGATTTCACGGTGATGTTGGCGGCCGAACATTCGAACTCGACGCTGCCGCTGGTCTACCGCTATACCGCGGTTTGGGGCAACCACGAAGGCTCGATCCTGCTGTGGTCGCTGATCCTGTCGGGCTGGACGATGGCCGTGGCCACCTTCTCCAAG
>JANPNF010000276.1:0-9926 GCA_031427315.1 Burkholderiales bacterium
CGCGCCCGTACCCCGATCCGTTCGAGATCAACGCGCCGACGAACGGGTCACCGACCGACCGAAATCGACCAACTGATGTTGTCCCGCGCCTGCGCAACGCTGGCGCCGGTCAACGCAACCGCCGCCGCAGCGGCAAGGATCAGACGCTTCTTCATGCTTTGTCTCCTGGCACACCGCTGTGGTGTGCCCGTCATCAACGCAGCCAGGGGTGCCGCGGGTTGACCCCGCGTTGGTGACGAGGGGTAAAGACGCGTGCAGCACAACGCCGATCTGGCGGTTCGGCAACCGGCCTCAACGGCATCGTGGGCCAAGGGTCGAAGGACATAATTCAGGCGGCTTCGCCCTGGCTTGGCCCGTTTCATCGTCTTCTTTGCTGTGCCTTCCGCGCCCGCCCCATGACCGCACCCGCCCGCCCGAACCCGCCCGACGACAACAACAAGCCGAGCAATTTTTTGCGACAGGTGATCGAGCGCGATCTGGCCCAGGGCACCTACGCCGGCCGCACCTTTGCCGGCACGCCGGGTGATGCGGCGCACCACGCCACCGGCCCGCTCGATGCGGCGCGCATCCGCACCCGCTTTCCGCCCGAGCCCAACGGCTACCTGCACATCGGCCACGCCAAAAGCATCTGCCTGAACTTCGGCTTGGCGCGCGACTACGGCGGGGTGTGCCACATGCGCTTCGACGACACCAATCCGGAGAAGGAAGAGCAGGAGTACGTCGACTCGATCCTCGACGCGGTGACGTGGCTGGGCTTTAGCTGGGAGAGTCACCTCTACCACGCCAGCAACTACTTCGACTTCATGTACCGCGCCGCCGAGGCGCTGATCACCGCGGGCCTGGCTTACGTCGACGAGCAGACACCCGAGCAGATGCGCGCCAATCGCGGCGACTTCAACACGCCCGGCACCGACAGCCCGTTCCGCAGCCGCACGCTACAAGACAACCTGGCGCGCTTTCGCGAGATGCGCGACGGCAAGCTGGCCGACGGCGCCGCCGTGCTGCGCGCGAAGATCGACATGGCCTCGCCGAACATCAACCTGCGCGACCCGGCCATTTACCGCATCAAGCGCGCGACCCACCACAACACTGGAGACACCTGGTGCATCTACCCGATGTACACCTACGCGCACCCCATTGAAGACGCGCTGGAGAACATCACCCCACAGCATCTGCACGTTGGAGTTCGAAGACCAGCGCCCGTTCTACAACTGGCTGCTCGACACACTGTGCACGCTGGGGTTGACCGCGCAGCCGCGCCCGCACCAGTACGAGTTTGCGCGGCTCAACATCACCTACATCATCACCAGCAAGCGCAAGTTGAAGCAGCTGGTCGACGAAGGCCATGTTGAAGGCTGGGACGACCCGCGGCTGCCGACCATCGTCGGCATGCGCCGCCGCGGCTACACGCCGGAGAGCCTGCAGTTGCTGGCCGAGCGCAGCGGCGTCAACAAGGTCGGCGGCTGGCTCGACTATGCGGCCATCGACATCGCGCTGCGCGACGACCTCGACCCAAAGGCCGCACGCGCCTGTGCGGTGCTCGACCCGCTGAAGCTCAAGCTGACCAATTTCACCGAGGTGTTCGGCAGCGCGTCGCACCATGAGCCCTGCCACGCACCCGTCCATCCCGGCCACCCGGAACGCGGCCAGCGCGACTTCGTGTTGACGAACAAGGTGTGGATCGAGCGCGAGGACTTCATGGAAGAACCCAGCAAAGGCTACTTCCGCCTGAGCCCGCCGCGCACCGACGCGGCCGGTGTGGCGCAGCCGGGCAGCAAGTCGCGGCTGAAGTACGGCTACGTGATCGAATGCACCGGCTGCGAGAAAGACGCGCAGGGCCGCATCACTGCGGTGCTGGCGACGCTGGTGCCTGATACCAAGAGCGGCACGCCGGGCGCGGATGCAGTCAAAGTGAAGGGCGTGATCACCTGGGTCAGCGTGGCCACAGGCATCGCTGCCAAGGTCAATTTGTACGACCGCTTGTTCACTGAAGCCCAACCCGATGCAGGCGGCCGCGATTTCCTCAGCGTGCTGAACCCGCACAGCAAGACCACCGTCACCGCCTACCTCGAATCCTCACTCGCCGCGGCGCAGGCCGACGACCGCTTTCAGTTCGAGCGCCACGGCTACTTCGTGGCCGACCGCCGCGACCACACGCCCGAGCACCCGGTGTTCAACCGGACCACGACGCTGAAGGACACCTGGGCGAAGGGCTGACTGGCCGGAGCGCGGCGGTTACGGCTTGCCCGCGCTGGGCAGGGGAGCAACAGGCAACTCAGGAATGCCGAGGTGGGCCGTTTGGAACAGGCGCACGGTTTCGTCGATGAGCTGATCGGCCGTCGTGGCGCCCAGAAGTCGGGCGAACGCCACGTAGCTGACTTTGCCGTCGGTGAGGTAATGGGTCACGGTGAGATCGGTGCGCGACTGCGTTTTCGCGTGCGACTTCAGCACGAGGTAGTTGCCACGCCAACCCGACACCGACTGGTACTCGCCGCGCTTGCCGGTGTCGACCACGCTGCCTGCGGCACGCAGATCGCTCACCAGTTGGTAGAAGTAAGCCTGCGGCTGCGCCGCGTCGGCCGGCAGTTTTTCGACGGTGATCAGGTAGCGCAACGTGTCGCCGTCCCACACCGCGAGCACCTGCTTGTTTCGGTCGACCGACGGCACGAGCTGCTGCGTCAGGTCGATCGATTCCGGCGGGTCGATCGCCAGGCCATCGGGCAACACCAGGGCCTGGCTCGACCCGCAGGCGCTGATGCACAGCGCGGCGAACAGGGCACGAAGGGTGGCCATCACCGACTCAGCCGCGCAAGCCGCTCTCGCCGGGATGCTCGGGCAGCACCACCGGCGTGGCGGGCTTCCAGCCCTTTTGGCGGTGCTCGGCCACCACGTTGGTATAGATGCCGCCGCGCACATACCAGCGCGCAGTGATGCGGGCGTAACGCGGCTGGGTGACCGCGACGATCTTCGTCAGGATGTCGTTGGTGACCTTCTCGTGGAAGGCACCTTCGTCGCGAAAGCTCCACATGAACATCTTCAGGCTCTTCAACTCGACGCAGCGCTGGTCGGCCACCATGTCGATGACGAAGTGCGCGTAGTCGGGCTGGCCCGTCAGCGGGCACAGGCAGGTGAACTCGGGAATCTGGAACTGGATCGCGTAGTCGCGCTCCGGCGCTGGATTCGGAAACACATGCAGCTCCTTCGACGGCGCGGTCGGTGGATTGACCGGCATGGCCCGCTGACGGGCGGGTTCGGGTTGAATGGTCTTGGTGTTTCGCGGCATGGTGAAAGCTCTTCGAGGAAAAGTCAGGGGATTCCCACGGTCTTGTGCGTCTGCACGCTGAGCCGCCACTGTGGGTGCGCGAGGCAGTAGTCGATCGCGAGCCGCGTGTGGCGGCGCTGCTCCAGGCCGTCCATCGGTTGCAGGAAGAACAGGCCGAAGTCCATCGCCGCAAAGCGCTCGGGCAGTGCGGCAGGCTGCGGATACACGAGCTTGAGCTCATGGCCGTGCGTCAGCACCACCTCGGCGTCGGCCTTCGGGCTGACGCAAATCCAGTCCAGTCCCGCAGGGGCCGGCTGCGTGCCGTTGGTCTCCACCGCGACTTCGAAGCCCACCGCGTGCAGCGCGTCGATCAGTGGTGTGTCGAGCTGCAGCAGCGGCTCTCCGCCGGTGCACACGACCAGCGGCTTGCCCGGCCGCCCCGCCGGCCACTGTCGCGCGATGTGTTCGGCCAGCGCGGCGGGCGCCTCGAACTTGCCGCCGCCCGGACCGTCGGTGCCGACGAAATCGGTGTCGCAAAAGTTGCACACCGCGCGGGCTCGATCGGCCTCGCGGCCCGACCACAGGTTGCAGCCGGCGAAGCGGCAGAACACCGCCGCGCGACCAGCCTGGCCGCCCTCGCCTTGCAGCGTGTAGTAGACCTCCTTGACGGCATAACTCATCCGGCGGGTCTCATGATCACATCGGTCCGGCGAGTGCTGCGTCGCCCACTGACACGATCGCGCCACAGCCTGGCGTCTCGAACAAATCGACCCGGTCTAGCTGCGGCAGGCAGTGCCGTGCCTCCTCCAATATCCAGCGCGTGATGCTGGCGGTATCGCCATCTGCAAGGTCGGCGATCTCGTGAACAGGCTGGTGGTCGAGCCGCTTAAAGATCGGATCGAACGCCGCCTTCACATCGCCGAAATCGACCGCCCAGCCCAGCAACTCGTCGAGCGGCGCGGCCAGGTGCAGGCGCAGCGTGTAGGTGTGGCCGTGCAGGCGGCGCAGCACGCTGCCGTCGGGTGCCTGATTGAGCTGCACCGCGGCATCCAGCGTCATCTCTTTCCAGATGCGGTGCAGCACACCGTCGAACACCGCGCCGCAGCTGCCGGTCTCATACACAGTAACGGTCACCAGACCCGGCAACTGCGGCGCGAGGCGCTCCCACAGCCAGCTGGCAAGCACTTCGCTGGTCGGGTTGGCGAGGCCCGGCAAGTCGTTCAGGCAGCTGTAGTTCAGCTGGCTATGCAACGGCGCCCATGCCGCGTCGAGGTCACCGTGGTTGATGGGCACACGATCGCTCGCGCTGCCGCCCGTGCCATCCGCCAGCACATGCAGCACTGCCTCGAACCCATGCCCGTGCATCGTGCCGCACTTGTGGCCCAAGGGCACGTTGGGCAAGCAGTGGGCCGACTGGAACGCATAACGCCGCCACAGCGTCACGCGACCCGCGTCATCGATCTGGGCGCCTCGTTGCGCGGTGCTCTGCACACCGAGCTCGGCCACGCTGGGCAGATCGAGCCGGTCGCGCAGCCAACGCGCCAGGTGCGCGTCGGTCGGGTTCGGTACCTGCTGATTGAGCAGCCGGTGGTCGAGCCGCGCCACAGCCGATTGAACTTCGCCGCGCAGCCGATCGACCTCGCCGCCCGCGAAATGTGCCCAGCCCGCAGGCAACGCGCAACGCAGCTTTGCAACGAAGCCGTGGCCATGCAGCCGACCGGAAGGGTGCCCGGCGGGCAGCGCATCGAGCTGACGCGCGGCCTCGAAACCAGCCTGGGCGCAGAACACCGTGCGCGTGGGCAGCACCGTCATCACAGCGGCGCCATGCCGAACCGCACCAGCAACGGATCGCGCGCACCCGCCTCGGCAAATCCCTTGGCGCGCAGCACGCAGGAGTCGCAGCCGCCGCAGGGCTGGCCGTCAACGCCAGGGTCGTAGCAGCTGCTGGTCTGCGCGTGATCGACGCCGAGGCGCAAGCCTTCTTGAATGATCTGCGCCTTGCTGAGTGAGATCAACGGCGCATGGATCTTCAGGCGCTGCGACCCTTCGACGCCAGCGCGAGTTGCCAGGTTGGCCATCGCCTCGAAGGCCGCGATGTAGTCGGGCCGGCAGTCCGGATAGCCCGAGTAGTCGAGCGCATTGACGCCGATGAAGATGTCGGTCGAACCCAGCGTTTCGGCCCAGGCGAGTGCAAAGCTCAGGAACACCGTGTTGCGCGCAGGCACGTAAGTAATCGGGATGCCGCGCGACATCTCGTCGGCGCTGCGGTCTTTCGGCACCGCGATGTCGGCGGTCAGCGCCGAAGCGCCGAAGGCACGCAGGTCGATCTGCGCCGTGACGTGCTTGGTCACGCCCATGGTTTGCACGATGGCATCGGCCGCGTTCAACTCATGCACATGGCGCTGCCCGTAGCGAAAACTCAGCGCGCAGGGCTCGAAACCGCGCTCGCGCGCCATCGCCAGCACGGTCGAGGAATCAAGCCCTCCGCTCAGCAGCACTACCGCTGGCGGCCGCTTCGACTGACTTCCGCCCATCCACTCACTCCTGCACATTGCTTTGTCGGACAACTCTCCAGTGTAGTAGGCCGCCCCGCAAACCTTGCCGTTGTCGGCGCCTGCAGGGCGCTGGTAAGCGGAAGTAAAGCTGCCGTCCTACATCGCCGTCCTGTCACCGCATTGACACTGCAGTCCGTTGAAGATTCAGTCAAACTTTCTTCAACACACCATGAAAAAGACCTTTGCTCTGCTTCTGGCCGCCACGGCCCTCACCTCAGTCCATGCAGAGACCAGCGTTGGCGTGTCGATTGGAATCAATCAACCCGGCGTTTACGGCCGCATCAATATCGGCGACGTGCCGCAGCCTGCGCTGGTGTATGCCCAACCGATCATCATTGCGCCGCCAGCGGTTTCCTATGAACGTCGGCCCATCTATTTGTATGTGCCACCCGTACACCAGCAGGATTGGCGTCGCTATTGCGGCCGTTACAGCGCCTGCGGCCAACCGGTGTATTTCGTGCAAGACCAGTGGGTGCGCGAGCGCTACCAAGAGGAGCACCCGGGCTGGGATCGCGGTCGTAAGCGCGGCTGGGACAAGCACGACCGAGACGAAGACGACGATCACAAACGCGGCAAGGATCGTGGTCGCAAACACAAGCACAACGACGAATGACACTGCTTGACCACGCATTGCTGAGAAACTGACCTTCGGCGGGTATCGACTATCCTCAATCACCGATTGCCGCTACCCAAGGCCTTGATCTTCAAGGCCTTTTTTTTGTGTCCGACATCCTGAACCTGCCCAACCCGCGCCATGCGGCGCGCCTGCCTGCACACATCGGCAAAGCCCAGTTCGAACGCATCCGCCAGGCGGCTTATCGGCTGCCACAGGTCGTCAAACCGGGCGACTTCATTGCCGAGCGCAGCACGGGTTTCGAAGAACATCTCGACAAGCTCGGCCTGGTGCTGCTGCAAAAGCCGGTGGCAGGTGCCAGACCGAGCCGCTGGATCGCGCCTGAGTTGATGGACAGCGCGCTGGCGCACCTCGACGCGGTCGGCAACGGCCCCGAGGTGCGGGCGCTGATGCTGGAGCGCACCGCCGCGCTGGAAGCGATGGGCGTGGCGCGCGATGCCGGCGTGTGGACGCGGCTGATCAGCCACGCACTGAACGTGTCGGAAGCCGGCTGGAAGGTGCCGGTGCTGTTTCGCGTGCCCGTCGATTCCACGGCGGCGTGGGCCTTCTACCGCGACGGCGACAAGGCGGCGCTGCTGGCCACACTCGGCGCGCCGCCGCCTTTTGCGCACGCGGCAGAACTGGTTTCGCACCTCAACGAGCTGGTCGCGCGCAGCCGCGCTTTCAAACCGAACCACCTCGACTCGCTGCTGCCGCGCTTGCAGTCGGAATGCGCCACGCCGCAGGCGCTGGCCGATCTGAAGGCCGCGCTGGTGCGCGCGCAAGACCGCTG
The DNA here is from genome assembly GCA_031427315.1 of Burkholderiales bacterium. GTDB lineage: Bacteria > Pseudomonadota > Gammaproteobacteria > Burkholderiales > Burkholderiaceae_C > PBB1. The sequence goes on from JANPNF010000276.1 coordinate 7,224, forward strand.
GGAACACCGCACCGCTGAGCTCGACACCATCGAAGGCCTGACCAGCGAGCTGGCCTTCCAGGGCTACCCCGACACGTTCGAGAAAGCGCGCCGCCTGCAACGTACGGTGACGTTGTACGTCGGCCCGCCGAACAGCGGCAAGACGCATGCAGCCTTCGAGCGGCTGGCGCAGGCTCACGATGGGGCGTATCTGGCGCCGCTGCGTCTGTTGGCGCTGGAAGGCCGCGACAGATTGGTCGGCCGCGGCGTGCCGTGTTCGTTGCTGACTGGCGAAGAGAACGTGCCCGCCGACGGCGCGCGGGTGGTCTCCAGCACCATCGAGATGGTCGGCACCAACCGGCCGATCGACGTGGCCGTGATCGACGAGGCTCAAATGATCTTCGACGCCTCCCGCGGTTGGGCGTGGACACAAGCCATCGTCGCGGTACCGGCCAACGAGGTCATCATTATTTGTTCAGCGTATGCAGTCCCAGCCATAGAGAACCTGCTGGGCCTGTGCGGCGAGCGCTGCACCGTGCGGCATTTCGAGCGCAAGCAGCATGTGGACTTGCTACCCCACCCGATTGCGATCTCGGCCTTGAAGCTCGGCGACGCGGTGGTTGCGTTCAGCCGCCGCGACGTGCTCACACTGCGCGACCAAATTGCCGCCGACGGCCACCCGGTGTCGGTGATCTACGGCGCGCTGCCGCCCGAAGTGCGGCGCCGCGAGGCCGAGCGTTTCGCCGCCGGTGAGTCACACATCCTGGTTGCAACCGACGCGATCGGCATGGGCCTGAACCTGCCGATCCGCCGCGTGCTGTTCAGCACGATGACCAAGTTCGACGGCACCGCCGATCGGCCCCTCACTGAATCGGAAGTGCACCAGATCGCCGGCCGCGCCGGGCGCTTCGGCATCCACGAAGAAGGCTTCGTCGGCGTCCTGAAAGACGCCGAGCCGACAGCTGCCAAACTGCTTAAGGAACTGCTGCCGAAGACCCCCCGCGCGCCCCGCGACTTCAAGGCGCCGGTGGCACCGAACGGCTGGCATGTGGACACCATTTCTTCGCGCCTGCACAAGACAAAACTGCGCGAAGTTTTGGGTGTGTTCGTTGAACAGCTGAAGCTCGACGACGCCCACTTCGCGGTGGCTGAGCTCGACCAGATGCTCGATTTGGCCGAACAGCTCGATCGCTGCGCGCCCGGCCTGACGCTGAAAGAGCGCTTCACCTACGCGCAGGCGCCGGTCGACATCCGCACCGACACCCAGGTGCAGGAGTTTCTGGCCTGGACCAGCAGCCACGCGCTGACCGGCCAGGCGGGCACACCGTGGTTTTTGAAGGATGTCGACGGCCACAGCCGCCTCGACCGGATGGAGCAAGCACTTCGCGCCGTCACGCTGTGGCTGTGGCTGGATTTGCGCTTCTCGGGCGTCTACGGCCACCTCGACGCCGTGCTCGAGTTGCGCCGCCAGCTCAACGACGGCATTGAGCGGCAGTTGAAGGGCAAACGGCCGCTGGCGCAGGTACGGCAGCGAGCGCGGCGGTAGAGGGCGCAGAGGTAGAGGCACCTGCCGTGAGAGGCTTTCGGTTGCTTACCTGGTAAGCACCAACTAGACTGGTGTCCTGTTATCAACCGATCGGAGTCTCGCCATGGCCGCTGCCACGCTCACCCAAAAAGGCCAGATCGTCATCCCGGCCGACATCCGCGCTCGTTACGAATTGACGCCCGGAACACAGGTCGAATTCGTCGACGAAGGCGGCGTCATCCGGTTGTTGGTTCGGCGGCGGGTCGTGCCGTCCGATCCGCAGGCGGGTTACGGCATGGTCAAGGTCGCGCCGAGCAAGGCAGGCAGTACACCCAGACGCCTGTCGGATTTCGATCCTGCTTCGTTGCTCAAACCGTCGCTGCCCAGGCGCAAGGGCGGCAAGAAGTGATCGCCATCGACACCAACATCCTGGCGCGCTTTTACTGCGACGATCCCGAAGACACCGAAGCCCAGCGCCAGCGGCCGATCGCGCGTCGGGTGATGGTCGAATCCCCGTCACTGTTCGTGCCGCTGACGGTGGTCATCGAGTTCGAGTGGGTGATGCGCGGCTTCTACAACGCTGAACCAGCCTCGTTTTGCCAAGCCATCCTGCACCTGCTGGGCATGCCGCACGTCGCCGTGGAGCGCTGGCAATCGGTCAACGATGCACTCGGGCTGCACCTGCGTGGGCTCGATTTCGCCGACGCCCTGCACTGGGCCAGCAGTGTCGGCTGTGAGCGGCTTGTCACCTTCGATGACCGTGGCTTCGTGCGGCGCGCGAGGCGCCTCGAACTGACGCCGGAAGTCGCGCTGGCGAGGTAGACAAACTGCGTAAATAGACACTGCGATGCACCAGATGTATTACTGTCAATCACTTAGTAACACCCACTGAGCAGGCCATGCCCACCAACCTGACGAGCAAAGGCCAGGTCACCATCCCCAAGCACATCCGCGACGCCCTGCAACTGCTGCCGGGGGCCGCTGTCGAGTTTGCCGTCAATGCCCACGGCGAGGTGGTGTTGAACGGAGTCACCCGACCCCATCGCACCCGCGCTCCACGAAAGGATCGCTTTGACGCCGTTCGAGGCACCGCCGACGTGGCGTAGCGCACCGACGACTTGATGAAGTTGCTGCGCTCAGAAAACTGAGGCCGCACGCCCATGCTGCTGGTCGACACCAAGGTGCTGGTCGATGTGCTG
>JANPNF010000277.1:0-21754 GCA_031427315.1 Burkholderiales bacterium
GATCGGCATCCGCGCCTGCTACGACGAAGGCAAGCGCTGCGCCGAGACGCTGTTCTTCGACTACCACCGCCAGCATGCGCTGGAGATCAAGGTGGTGCGCATCTTCAACACCTACGGCCCGCGCATGCACCCGAACGACGGCCGCGTGGTGTCGAATTTCATCGTGCAGGCGCTGCGCGGCGACGACATCACGATCTTCGGCGACGGCCAGCAAACGCGCAGCTTCTGCTATGTCGACGACCTGGTCGAAGTGATCGTTCGCATGATGGCCAGCGACGCCAGCCTGACCGGCCCGGTCAACATCGGCAACCCGGGCGAGTATTCGATGCTGCAGCTGGCTGAGACCATCCTGCGCATGACCAGCAGCAAGTCCAAGCTGATCTTTCAGCCCTTGCCCAGTGACGACCCGAAGCAGCGCCGCCCCGACATCACGATCGCCCGAACCAAGCTGGGGTGGGAGCCCCAGGTCTCGCTGGAAGACGGGCTGGCGCCGACGATCGCCTACTTCCGCGGCGTGGTGAACGGCTAGGCACGCAGCAATGGAACTCGGCGTGATCGTGCTGACGCACAACTCGGCCCACGTGATCGATCGCACGCTGCGTGCCGCGCTCGAGGTGAGCCCCGGTGTGCATGTCGTCGATTCGGGTTCCACCGACGACACGGTGGCGATCGCGACCGCGCTGGGCTGCCAGGTGGTCCATCGCCCTTTCAAGCACTACGCCGACCAGCGCAACTGGGCGATCGATGAATTCGGCCACCGCAGCGCGTGGCAACTGCATCTCGATGCCGATGAGGTGCTCGACGCAACCGCGATTGCCGACATCAAGCGCGTGCTGGCGTCGCCCGACGGCACCAGCGGCTACATCTTTCGGCGGCGCACCTACTTCCTCGGCCAGCCGCTGCGCTTCGGTGGCAACGACAACTTTCATCTGCGGCTGTTCAAGTCGGGCACCGCGCGCTGCGAGGATCGTCTCTACGACCAGCACTTCGTCTCTGCACAGCCGGGCGTGCGGCTGCGCGGTCTGCTGCACGACATGAACGTCGGCAGCCTGACTGAATGGACTGCGCGCCACAACCGATGGAGCGACCTCGAAGCCGCCGAACTGCAGCGCCCGCCTGGCGCAGTCGGCGGACAGGTCGTGGCCCGCCTGTCGGCCGACCCGCGCGAGCGGCGTCGCTATTACAAAGGCCACTACTACAGCGCGCCGCCGATCCTGCGCCCGCTGCTGTTGTTCGCCTACCGCTACCTGCTGCAAGGCGGTTTCCTCGACGGGCGCGCTGGTTTCTTGTATGCCTTTTTTCAAGTGCTGTGGTTCCGCATGCTGGTCGACGCGAAGTGGCAGGAGTCGAAGGGGTGAGCATTGCTGCGCTGATCACCCGCCAGCGCCTGGTCCGCTTGAGCGGCTTTGCCTCGACGCAACTGGCAGTGCAGCTGATCGGCTTCGCCGCCGGCATCGTGCTGGTGCGCTGCATGGCGCAGGCGCAGTACGGTTTCTACACGCTGGCCATCAGCATGGCGAGTGTTGCCAACATCCTGACCGATCTCGGGCTGGCCACCGCGGTGATGGCAATCGGCGGGCGAGTGCTCGGCCAGCGTCAGGCACTCGGCGCCTTAGTCGCTGATGCCAACGGCGTCCATCGTCGGCTGGCCGCTTGGTCGTTCGCGGCACTGATCCCGTGCTGCGCGCTGCTCTTGCTGCGCCAGCAGGCACCGGCCTGGCAGGTCGCGGTGTTGACGGCCTTGATCATTGCGGCGGCAGCGCTGAACGTGCGGGTCGGCATTGCGCTGTCGATCGCGCGCCTGTCGGGCCACGTCGCGCTGCAGCAAAAGCTCGACCTGTCCGTGAACGCCGCGAAGCTCGTGGCCGTGCTGCTGCTGGCCACGGTTGCACTCGATGCCACCGTGGCCTGCGCGCTGAACCTGGCGGCGGCCGTGGCCTATTTCGTTGCCTTGCGGCGCTATCTCGCCGGGCAGGTTGAGGTGCCTGCCGTGGCGACGGGAGACCACTTGGCTGCCTTGCGTCAGCACCTGTGGAGGCAGGCACCGAATTCAATCTACTTCGTGCTTAGCAGCCAACTCGCGGTGTGGTTGATCGGCGTGTTCGGCAGTGCCGAGCGCGTGGCTGAAGTCGGTGCGCTGGGCCGCCTGGGTGCTGGCTTTGCGGTGATCGGCTCGGTGTCGGCGGCATTGGTTTTGCCTTATTTCGCGCGCCATGATGGGCCGGCTGAATTGATATCTGGCTTCATCAGTGTCAACGCGTTCTACGCAGCATTGCTGGCGCTGCTGCTGACGCTGGCGAGCGCGTTCCCCGCTGCCATCCTGTGGGTGCTTGGCGGCACCTACGGCGGCCTGGAGTCGGAGCTGCTGTGGATGATCCTGGCGAGCACGCTGGCCACCTGGGGAAGCACGGTCTACAGCATCGGCTGCGCACGCGGTTGGGTGATGCCGCTGTGGCTGGTGGTCTCCACCGGCGTCGCCGCCACCGCGGTGGCGGCCAGCCTGGTCGATGTGTCGACCGTGCGCGGCAGCTTTCAGATCAGCACCGCCACCGGCGCGGTCGGGGTCGCGGTGTCAATTGGTTATTTCACCTGGCAACTGAGGCGTCATGCCCACCTGAAAGCGAGTGCCGGGTGAGCCGCATCGACATCGTGATCCCCTGTGCCGGTCGCGGTGACGACCTGATGCGGTTGCTGTCGTCGTTGTATGCCGAATGCGCCGCATCGATTGCACTGCATGTGGAATCGATCACCGTCACCGACGACCGCCACTCCGACGCGTTGCGCGACCGCGTGCGCACGGCTTTCCCCTCGGTGCGTTACGTCACCGGCCCGGCGCGGGGTCCGGCGGTCAATCGCAACCACGGCGCGGGCTTCGGCGATGCCGAGTGGGTCTTGTTTCTCGACGACGACTGCTACCTGGCCGGTGACCTGTTGCAGGCCTACGCCCGGTGCATCGAGGCCGCGCCGCAAGCCGAAGTGTTCGAAGGCGCGATCCATCCGGTGGGCGAGCGGCCAAACGGCAACCACCATGCGCCGCTGAACACCACGGGCGGCTACCTGTGGTCGTGCAACCTGCTCATCCAGCGGCAGGTGTTTCATGCGGTCGGCCGCTTCGACGAGGAGTTCCCGTTCGCCTGCCTGGAGGACTGCGACCTGATGGATCGGTTGAAGGCTCGGCAAGCGGTGATCATGTTCGCCGTCGATGCGGTGGTCTGCCACCCGTGGCGCAGCATCTCCGAAAGGGAGGTGTCGCGCGCAATCATCTCCCACGCGATCTACGGCCAGAAGCACCCCGAGTTCGTGGCAGGCTGGAACCTGATGCACCTGCTGCGCGCGCTGCGGGGGCGCGCCCGGCTGTACCGGCTCGGCCGCTTTTCATCGATTCCGTGGACGCAGTACCGCACGGTCGGCTTCGACCTCATCGCGCCGTTGATGGTGTATGCGGTGATGCGTGTGCCGCCGTTGCGGCAAGCCCTATTTGATCGCTATCGAAACCGGCCGGCATGATTTATCAGTCTGTCAATCAAGCGGTGTTGCAGCGCATCCCCGCAGGCACCCGCAGCCTGCTCGACATCGGCTGTGGGGGCGGCGTGTTCGGTGCTGCTGTCAAGACGGTGAGGCCTTGTTTGGTCGTGGGCGTCACCCACAGCGACGCAGAGGCGGTGCAGGCCCGGCAGCATCTCGACCGCGTCGAGGTCGCCGACCTCAATCGCTTCGACCCCACTGAACTTGGCCTTTTCGACTGCATCGTCTGCTCGCACGTGCTGGAACACCTGCTGGATCCACCCCAAGTGCTGTCCAGGCTGCGGGCTTGTCTTCGGCCGACGGGCCGGCTGCTGGTCGCGCTGCCCAACGTGCTGTTCTGGAAACAGCGCCTGCAGTTCCTGCGCGGCCGCTTCCGCTACACCGACGGCGGTTTGATGGACTGCACCCACATGCGGTTCTTCGATTGGGACAGCGCCGCATCACTGGTGCGCCAGTCCGGCTTCGAGGTGTGCGAACGAGCCGCCGAGGGTGTTTTTCCGCTCTCCAGAGTGTTCGGTCAACCCGTGTCGACCTCAATCAATCAGCGTGCGCTGTCCCGCTTTCCGGGTGTGTTCGGCGTTCAGTTCGTGCTGGTGGGTGCGGTGCCTGGCGCCTGCGCATCCGCCTGAGGTTCTGGCCGTGTCCCAGCCACTCGTCAGCATCGTCATCGCGACCTACCGGTCGCGCCGTGACCACCTGTCAGCGGCAATCATCAGCGCGCTGGGCCAGACCTGGGCGTCGATCGAGGTCATCGTCTGCGACGATTCGCCTGACGACGGGCTGCGTGCCTTTGTTGTCGGCTTCAACGATTTGCGCTTGCGCTACCGGCACAACACGCCACCGCTCGGAGTCGCTCGCAACCATTGGGTTTCGTTCAGTGAGGCACAGGGCGAGTATCTGGCGGTGCTGAACCACGACGACTGGCTGGCCCCCACCTTTATCGAAGAGTTGGCGCAGGCACTGCAACGGCAGCCCGATGCCGTGCTTGCGTTTTGCGATCACTGGATCATCGATGTGCGGGGCCGTCGGCGTGATGCCGACACCGAGCACAACTCCGGTATCTGGGGGCGCTTGAAGCTGGCGCCGGGCATGCACCGCCCGTTTCCCGCGCTGGTCGCCGAGCAGACCATCCCGATGGCTATGGGAGCGCTGTTTCGCCGTTCGGCCTTGCCGACAACGCTGCCTGACGAGGCCGGGCCGGCCTATGACCTGTGGCTGGCCTACCTGCTGTGCCGCGGCGGCGGCGGCGCCTGGTATGCGCGCAAACGCTTGAGCGCCTGGCGCAGCCACGCCGCCAACCTGACCAGCGGCGGCGGGCTCGCCTGGTTGCGCGGTTCGGCCACCTGCTGGCAAGCGATGTCCCATGACCCGCTGTTCGCATCGCAGCATCACCTCACGCGCCACAAGGCAGCGCTGGGGTTCTATGGCTGCGCGTTTCGCGCTTGGCGCGACGGACACCGCGTGGCTTGTGCCGACTACGCGCTCCGGTCGCTGCGTGCGCGGCTGACGCTGCGTGGGCTCTGCGCCTGCCTGTTGCCAATGCTCCCAATGCAATTCGCCGCGTTTCGCCCGTTTCGGCGACGTGCCATCTGAAATGAGGCTCTTCAAAATGCCGCTGAAGCGATGGATCAAGGGTGCCGCTGGACGGATGGGTCTGCACATTGATTCCGATGCGTCGTTGCCCACTGGCCTGGACTGGTTGCGCGATGTCCGTCGATCGGGCCTGGTCGGGATGGCGCCTCTGTGCTTCGACGTGGGCGCCAATGTCGGCCAGACGGTACGTGAACTGAAGCGGTCTTGGCCGGCTGCTGTGGTGCACGCTTTCGAACCATTTTCACAACCTCGCGCCGATCTTGTTTTGGTGGCTGACCGCATGACTGACGTGACGGTCGTCGGTATGGCCCTTGGTGCCGAGCCGGACTCAGCCAGGGTGCAGCCTCGCGAGATGTCGGTGCTGAATTCGCTGCTGCCATCCACGGCGCCGCCGTCTGGTGACCCGAGTGAACTTATTCGCATCGAGACGGTTGATCGCTATTGCGGCGCGCAGGGCATCGATTCGATCGAGGTGTTCAAGACCGACACCGAGGGCTACGACCTTGATGTCTTGCGCGGCGCCGACCAAATGCTCGGCGCCCAGCGCATCGCCTTTGTTCATGTGGAAGTGACGTTTTTTCCTGGGAACGACCGCAACACCGCCTTCAACCCGGTTTTCGAGCTCCTGACGATTCACCACCGTTACCGCTTTCTCGGCTTGTACGACACGTATCCGTTGCATCATTTCAATGAACCGAATCTGTTCTGCAACGCTTTGTTCGTTGCCCGGGAGCGTTGCGCACAACGCGCACCCAACGCGCTCGGGTGACTCCTGCAATGAACCTGGTGCTGCACACCCATCCGGCGTTTCTCGGCCTGACGAGCCAGGACCATTTCGCCCGCGCCCTGGCCGCCGCGTTTCGTCAGCGCGGACACACGGTAGAAGTGCGTCGCCCGCAGCCCTGCCTGCGCCGTTGGGTGAAGGCGGGCAGCCTGTCCAAATGGGCCGGCTACATCGACCAGTACCTGCTGTTTCCACGTCAGATGCGTGGGAGCATGAGGCACGACCCGCCGGGCACGCTGTACGTGTTTTGCGACCAGGCCCTGGGCCCGTGGGTTCCGTTGGCCGCGCACCGGCCGCATGTGGTGCACTGCCATGATCTGCTCGCCTTGCGTTCGGCATTGGGCGAGACCGCCGAGCACCAGACCTCGTTGACGGGCCGCCTTTACCAGCGCTACATCCGCAGAGGCTTTCGGCAGGCACGGCATTTCATCTCGATCTCGCAACACACGCGCGACGATTTGCATCGCCATGGCGGTGTGAGGCCCGTCACGTCGGAGGTGGTCTACAACGGCTTGAATCACCCCTACCGGCCGCTGGCACCCGAGTGCGTTCGGAAGCGCCTGCTGCAAGCTGGGCTGACGGCAGATGCCCCGGGCTGCGTGCTGCACGTGGGCGGTGGGCAGTGGTACAAAAACAGTGTCGGTGTCGTGTTGCTTTATGCCCGCTATGTGCACGCCGCGGTGCGCGCGGGCGAGACACCGCGGCCCCTCTGGATGGTCAGCCCGCCGCCCGATACCGCTGTACGGGCGGCGCTGGCCCGGGTGCCTTCAGCGGGCTCGGTGCGCTTTTTCAGCGGCGTCGATACCGACACGCTGGAAGCGCTGTACTCGCATGCCGGGCTGCTGCTGTTTCCGAGTCTGGCCGAAGGCTTCGGCTGGCCGATCGCTGAGGCGCTGGCCTGCGGCTGCCCGGTCATCACCACCGACGCCGCGCCCATGACGGAAGTGGGCGGCAATGTGGCCGTCTACTTGCCGCGGCTGGCCGCGACCGACGATGTGGACCGGTGGGCGCAACAGGGCGCGCAGGTTCTGGTCGACGTGCTGCAGCGCTCACCAGCCGAGTGCGAAAGGCAGGGCGCGATGGGCTGCGCCTGGGCGAGCCGTTTTGCAGCCGATGTCGCTATCGACGGCTATTTGGCGATCTACCAGCGCGTGCTGGGGCTGGCGTTTTCAGACGGGGCTGAAGGGATGCTGCGCGGCCCCGCTGTTGTCCACGCCGGCGATCTGCATCGGTACGGCGATGACCTCTGAGCTATCGATCGAGCGGCGCCTGCTCGCCATGCGGTGAGCCGGCGCACCAAGCGCCTGGCGTGGGTGGCGGTTTTGACGCTGCTCCTTGCCATTGAGGCGGCCGGAGGTGCGCAACGTTGCAGCCGATCACCCGCGGCACAGGGCCATCAGTGCATGGGCTTGCTGCGCCAGTCGGTGTCCTGCGTACCAGCTGAACAAGTGGTTCGACAGCGCTTCGAGGCTGGCGCTGTCGGCCGTGACCGCTGATGGCAGGCTCAGGTGATTGCGCCCGGCTGCCAGACCCTCGGCGCTTCGACCGCGCGGGCGGGTGTTCAGCACTGCGCAACCATGCGCCGCATAGGCTGCCAGCACGCCCGATTTGCCGAGCATCGTCGATGGGTAGTCGAGCAGTCCGATGCGCGACGCGAGCAGCAACCGGCCGAGCGCTGCAGTGTCGAGTCGGCCGAGGTGATGGCGCGGCAGGACCGATGTGAGGCACTGGGAGGCGGCGCCGGGTCCGACCTCAATGAGAGTCTCCACGCCGAGCTGCTGCAGCACCGCCTCGTGGAGGCGCAGCGCATCGAAGGCCCGTTGGCGTGTCGACGCGCTGCCGAACACCACGGCCTGCGGCAGCCGATCGCCCCACGCGGGCAGGCAATCGGGTTCACCGACGTTCGAGAACACCGGGTGCACTTCAAGTGGAACACTCGGTGGCACCTTCCCGCGCAGCCATTGCGCATGGTGCTCGCTGTTGGTCCACAAGGCGTCGGCTGCAACCGCCAGACGCGCTGCGAGCCACGCCTGTGCCGGCGTCAGCCAGAAAGCCGATCGCCAGGGCGGGCCCGAGGCATACAGCTCGTGGAACACCACCACCAGCCGCAGCGCGCCGCGATGCCGTGCTCGCAGTGAGCTGATCTGATCGAGCAGCCAGAAGCACAGGCCGCGCTGCCCGTAGCCGTAGCCGGAGTAGTGCAGCACGACCGAGAGGCGTGGCGACGAGGCCGTGTTGTTTGCAGAGACACGGGCCGCTTTGATCCGCTCGACCAGTGAGAGCTGTCGGGCCAGGTCTTTCGACAATTCGATCACCGTTGACGGCATGCCGCCGCGCTGCCACTCGGTTTGCAGACAATCTGCGAAGTCACGCACGCCGCCGCGGCCGGGCGGCACCACCTGCACCAGCGTGAGCGGTTCAGCGTGCATCGGGCGGCTCCAACGACAGAAAGTCCGCCAAGCCGACTGCGATCTCGGCGCTGTGCGCTTTTTGGCACCCTTCGTTCAAGTGATAGAGCGTGTCGAAGAAGCAATCCAGCGGGTAGCGCGATCGATTCGGCAGCGCGATGAAATGCTGGTCGGCGTCTTCGTAGAGTCGGCGCAGGCGGACGATGTCGCTGGCCTCCACGCGCACCGAATCAGGCACCGTCGGCAGCCCGCCGACGACCGTCACGCCAGCGCCGTGCATCTGCCGCAGGAAGGTGTTCAGCACATCGATCGCGTCCGATCGCGCGGGCACGGCGGTTGAATCGGCACGGCTGTCGCGCAGGAAGGTGGCATAGGCGGCGCCGACGCTTGCGGTGTGGCCGCGCTCGTCGCCTTGCGGTGTCAGGCTGTCGGTGCTGCTGCGGCGCTTGAAGCCATGGCGATCGAGCGCCATCTCGACGACACCCTGAACCAGGAATGGCAAATCGAACGACCCATATGCCGCGGCAATGCGGGGCGCATCCAGTGACCGCAGATAGGCGCGCTGGCTGTGCACCAGCAGCGCATTCTGCAAGCCGCCGTGCATCTCGGCATTCGAGAACTGGTACTGGCTGTACTCCAGCGGCAGGTAAACTAAATCGCCCGCATGCAGCAGCGGCCGCCACTGCGCGAGCAAAAAATCGAGCCCGATGCCCACGCCGATCGACGCGTTGACGCAGGGCCGATTCAGCGCCTGGGTCAACACCTCGCAGCGGTGGCTGTAGCGGCCGTTGCTGCCAGCGAATATCACGATCTTCGGCGACGCCAGCGAGCGCGCATAGGCCTGCTTGAATTCGAGCTGCTTCTGAATTTCGCCCACCACCAGCGGGCGATGCACCACCGAGAACCCCGCGACGAACAGCGCCATCGACAGCGCGATCAACCCGACGAGTGCCAATAGCTTTTTCACCGGCAGCCTCAGAACTGGAAGTAGAGGAATGGGGACGCACTGCCGTACAGCACCCGCTGCAAGGCCAGCGCCGCACATGGCACGATCAGCGCGTAGCGCCACCTGGCGCGCAGCTCGGGCAGGGTCGGTGTGCCCAGCGCCAGGGCCATGCCGAGGGCCAGCATCAGCACCATCTCGACACAGCCCATCACTGTGCCGTCACCCAGGTAAGGCACCTTGCCGGCACCGTTGGCGAGATCCGCAAGCGCCGGCACGAAGCCGATGATCTGATCGGGCAGCAGCGCGCCGTTCAACCCGGCCATGCCGCGCAACATCGACAGCGCGGCGTGGACATCGGTGGCGCGGAAGAACACCCAGGCGACCACGACCGTGAGGAAGGTGGCCATCCAGGCAAGCGGTGCGGTGATCGTGCGGAGCGCGGCAGGCCATTCGCTGCCGAAGTGGCGCTCGACGCCGCGCCGCCACCCATGAAACACCACCAGATACAGCCCGTGCAAGCCGCCCCAGATGACGAAGGTCCAGCCCGCGCCGTGCCACAGGCCGCCGAGCAGCATCGTGAGCATCAGGTTTGTTTGCTGCCGTGCCCAGCCCTTGCGGTTGCCACCCAGCGGGATGTACAGGTAGTCGCGCAGAAAGCGCGACAGCGTCATGTGCCAGCGGCGCCAGAAGTCGGCGATGTTTTGTGCCTTGTACGGCGACCTGAAATTCATCGGCAGTTGCACGCCGATCATCCACGCCAGGCCGATCGCCATGTCGCAGTAGCCGGAGAAATCGAAGTAGATCTGCAGCGTGTACGACAGCGCCGCCCCCCAGCTCTCGAAAAAGGTCAACGCGTGCGTGCCGGCCGCGGCGAAGGCCGGACTCGCATAGCCGCCGAAGGCATCGGCCAGCACGACCTTCTTGAACAGCCCGAGGATGAACAGCACACAGCCGTCGGCCAGCCGGTCGGCGCTGAAGCGGAAGATGTCCGGCCGCGCGAACTGCGGCATCATTTCCTTGTGGTGCAAGATCGGCCCGGCGATCAGGTGCGGGAAATAGGTGACGAAGAGGCCGTAGCGCACCGGGTCGAAGTCGCTCGCCTTGCGCTGGTGCACATCGACCAGGAAGGCAATCTGCGTGAAGGTGAAAAACGAGATGCCGAGCGGCAGCTCGAAGCCCTGCCACGCAAACGATGTGCCGTTGAGTGCGGCCGCGCTGTCGAGCAAAAACGCCGCGTACTTGAACACCACCAGCAGCGCCAGGTTGATGGTGATCGCTGCGATCAGCAGGCTGCGCCTCGACGCAGACGCCAGCCCTCTGATGCCGAAGCCCCGAGCACGCCCTGCGATTTCACGCCCGGCTGCGAAGTTGAACGCGATCGACGCCAGCATCAACGGCAGCCACTGAGGATTCCACCAGCCGTAGAAGACCAGCGAGGCGAGCGTCAGCCACGCCAGCGCCAGCGCATGGCTGCGCCGTGCCAGCAGAAAGAAGCCGAGCAGGGTCATCGGCACGAAGCCGAAGATGAATTCGGGCGAGTTGAACAGCATGCGAGCGTCGTCTCGCCCCGGATCGGAAAGGTTGGCTGACCGGCGTGCGGTTCAGGAGACTGTGACGCTGGTGGCCGCAAGGCCAACTAGCAAGGCGATCTGGCAGAACACAGGCAGGCGGTTCATGAAAAAATCCGGTGGTGGGACGGGTGTGTCGGTTCGCAGCCGTTGTCAGCGTGCGTCGCGTTGCAAAACGGCCAGGCGCTGCAGCACGCGCGGCACGTAGGCCATCGTTTCGGCATAGGGCGGCACTCGGCCCTGGTGGCGTGCCACGGCTCCGGCGCCAGCGTTGTAGGCCGCGAGTGCCAACGTTCGGTCCTGGCCGAAGCGATCGAGCAAACGCCTCAGGTGCTGCGCTCCAGCATCGATGTTCTGGCGCGGATCGAACACGTCGGTGACGCCGTAGTCGCGCGCGGTCGCGGGCATCAGCTGCATCAGGCCTTGGGCACCGCGGGACGACACCGCATTAACGGCAAAGCCCGACTCGACAGCGATCACCGCGTGCAGCAAGGCGGGATCGACCCGGTGCGCGATGGCCGCCTGGTCGATCAATCGAGAGAGCCCCGGTGTGGCGCGCGACGCGCTGTTGCTCACGCCCGGGGTCGGTCGCAGGGCCGATGTTTGGCTTCTGTTCGACAGGTGGATGGCCTCGGTGCCATCGCCGATTTGGTACACCTCGTCGAGCGGTGGGGCGGCATGCGCCACAAGCACCGCGACACCGACTGCGCAGCCGACCAGCCACCGCTGCCAGCCCATGTGCAAGAGAAATCGGGAGGTGCCTGCCATCACCCCGATAAGGTAATCGCGGCATGCGACAAGCACATCACAGCGGCGACTCGCCGTGCGGCCCCATGGCGGGGGCTGGTTCAGGGGCAACTCAGCCAGGGCGTCGCCGCTGGAACAACAGGCCGATGCAGCCGAGGCCCCCGAGCAGCAACGCCGTGCTGGGCGGCAACGGCACCGGTGACACATTGGTGTACGTACCGTCGAAGTGGAAACTTGCCGCTGCGCCGTTGATTGTCAGGCCCGCCATCAGCGCCAGAAAGTTGCCATCGGTCGACATGTCGCCAAGGATGCGGATCGCATAGTCGGGCGACAAGGCCACGACGTAGTCGAACAGTGTGAGCGCCCGGCCGGCAACCACGCTGCCCAAGGCGTTGAAAGTCAGCGAAGAGCTGCCCAGATCGATGGCCGAGTTCGCGGCGAGCAGCAGGCTCGAGAAGGTCTGGCCGTTCGCCCCGCCGGCATTGCTGAGCTTCAGCGTGCCACCGCCGAGCGACAGCGCACTGGCAGACGACAGGCGATTCGCGCCGTTCAGCGCAAGGACGCCCCCACTGACCTTCGTGGTGCCGCCATAGCTGCTGGCGCCCGACAGCGTCACGGTGCCGCTTTGCACTTCCACGCTGCTGAAATTCGACAGTGAACCGGAGTAGCTGAAGCCGTTGCCCACACCCGGGTGGATGACGACGGTGTTGTTGGCGGCCGAGCCGCCGTCGACGTCACCGATCACCGAGGCCTGGCCGCCGAGAATCGTGAGCGCGGTGCCACCGCCACCTCCCTGCACAGCCTTGCCGCTGCTGGCGCCGTCGAGGGTACCGGCGTTGATGAGGGTGGCGGCATCGGCGCCGGTGCGGATCGCCGCAGCAGTGCTGCTGCCGCCGCGGACCGTGGCCCCCGCGTTGTTGGTGAGACTGACGGTGTAGACGCTGGCAGCGCCTTCGACGACGATGGCGGAGTCGTTCTGCCCGCGGATCAGGCCGCCCGCGTTGTTGCTGATCACGGCGTTGCTGTACAGGCCTTCGCGTGCACCGATGGTGCTGCCGACAAGGTCATTGCCCGACAGGCTGATGCCGCGGCCGAGCGCGTTGGTGTTGCCTGCGCTGACCAAGCCTTCGACTGTGCCCGAGTTGGTGACCGTGCCGCCACCGATGGTGATGCCTTCGCTGAAGCCCGGGGAGCCAGCTACCGCGCTGAAGGAATTGACCGAGCGAATGATCCCGCTGTTGGTGATGTGGGCGATGCCGTCCACATCGATGCCGTCGCCATCGCCGCTGACACCGTTTCCGCGGATCAGGCCGGTGTTGCCGATGGTGGCGCTTTGCAGCGCGTTGAGCCCGTCCAGGTTGATGCCCGCGCCGTTGCTGCCGAAAATATCGCCGTTGTTATTGATGGTGCTGAGGAACGACACCGAAGGGTTCGCCTGACCTCCCGTGATGCCGTGGCGGCCTCCGGTGATGACGCCACCGGCGAAATTGTTCACCGTGACGCCAGTGGCGTTGTTCGCAAAATCAATTCCGTCGCTGCTGCTGCCCCTGGACGTCACCGCCAGGATGCTGCCGTGGTTGTTCACCGTGCCGTTGACGCCCGGGCGCACGGCATCGGCCTCCAGCGCCTGCAGCAGGCCGGTGCTGTAGTTGTTGACGATGTTGGAACCGGCGGTGATCGCATTGAAGTCGATGGCCTGGCTGCCGCCAGCCGACGCGTTGTTCGACAGCAGGGTGCCGTAGTTGTTCAGCGTGATGCTGCCGCCGCCCACATTCATCTGGATCACGTCAGCGTCATTGGTGCGCATGAGGGCCGATGAATTGCCGACGCTGCCATTGGTGACCACCAGCGCTGTGATGCCGGTGTTGTCGCGAATCGCGCGTCCGGTGCCGGATTGAATCAGGCCGCCCTGGTTGTTCAGGCTGGCGTTGTTGCCGTTGACCGTGACCGCGACGGTGCCACCGCCCACGGTCAGCGAGCCGGTCGACGTGATGACCCCGGTCTGGTTGGCGCTCAGGGTCTGCGCGGCCGTTTGCGCGGTGGTGAAATTGAAGGAGGCGGCCGATGCCTCTGATGCGGAAAACGCCACTGACAGCGCAACCCATATCGGCAGCAGCGCAAATCGCTGCGAATTTTGTCTACGGTGCACCGCGGCAACGTGGTGACGAAAAAGCCTGGCAGCCGCAGCACTGCGGAATGGCGTGACGGGCATGAGGAGTCCGGGTTCACGAGCGCTTGATGAGCGCATCGGGTGGAGCGTTGCCGAGGCGTCTAAAGACGGGGCGGAGTGACGCCGCAGAGCAGCCTCACCCTGTCCCGCATTAAATGCCGCCACGATGACGAGGCGGTGTCGGCCGACATAGTCCGTTTGACTCCCGGTACCGCGGACTCCGGTGTCGCGGCTCAGCCGCGCAAGCCGATCTCGCTCCAGTTGGCCGACAACGAAGCGGCCGCACTCGGTCGGCCGTTGATCCGCTCCAACCAGCTGTGCAGATTCGTCAAAGTCGGGTCGACCTTGAAGCCCGCCGAGGCGCAGAAGTCCACGCAGCAATACAGCACCAGATCGCCGATCGTGAGGCGGTTGCCGCAAAGAAAGAAATGGCCCTTGAGCAGCGCATCGGCAAGTTGCAGGCCATCGGCGCCCTTGGCTTGCATGCCTTCGGCGGCCTCCGGCAAACAACGCACCCGGTTCTGGAACATGGCGAGGCCGGCGCCGAAGCGGAAGCCGTTGTACAGGTACTCGGTGGCATTGAGCTCGATGCGCCGCAGGGCCATGCGTGCCTCGGCCCGCTCCAGCGCGTTGGTGCCGATCAGTGCGGGGGTGGGGTGCAGTTCTTCGAGGTATTCGCAGATGACCACCGTCTCGGCGATCACGCGACCATCATCCAACTGGAGACTGGGCGTTTGACCGACGGGGTTCTTTTCGAGATACGGGCTCTGGCGGCTTTCGCCCGCAAGGATGTCAACGTTCTGTGAGGGCAACTCGATTTTTTTTTCAAGCATGAACATGCGCACCATGCGCGGATTCGGGCCGAAGGAATTGAGCAATTTCATCGTGATCTCCTGTGTCGTGGGTTGAGATTCATCATCATGCTGATCGCGCACCGTCTGTGCAGCGCGTCAGAACAACTCCTTGTGGGGGCGCAGATCGATCTCCTGCGTCCATGCGGTGCGGGTTTGCTGGTGCAGATGCCAGTAGGTCTCGGCAATCGCGTCGACAGCGAGCAGGCCGTCTTCGCCCCGCTGCTCGACCATGCCGGGGAGGGCCTGGCGCAGCCGGTCGCCGTTGACGCCGCCATCGATCAGCACATGAGCCACGTGCAGGCCCAGCGGCCCGAACTCGCGCGCCATGCTCTGCGAAATCATGCGCAGCCCCGCCTTGGCGGCCGCGAAATGCGCGAATCCCGATTTGCCGCGCAGACTCCCGGAGGCGCCGGTGAAGATCACGGTGCCGCGCGCCAGCGGCGCCATCCGCCGTGCCGCCTCGCGCCCGACCAAAAAGCCGCCGAAGCAGCCGACCCGCCAGAAGCTTTCGAACTGCTCGGCGGTCAGCGATCGGAAGTCGATCACCTGGTTGTTGCCCGCGTTGAAGACGACCGCATCGGCCGGATCGCGGCCCTCACTGGGCGCCATCGCCACATCGAACAGCTGCACGACATCGGCTTCCAAGGTGGCGTCGACCACGATGCCCTGGGCGCTGCCGCCCGCTGCACGGATGCGCTCGGCCACCTGCTCGATCTTCGATTCGGTGCGGCCCGCGACCAGCACGTGATATCCACCGGCGGCAAAACGCCGACACACCGCCGCGCCGATGCCCTGCGCCGCCCCCACGCCCACCACCACCGCTGTCGGCGTGCCCATGTTGTGTTCCATTCATGCTGCCCGAGGGGCGAGGCTTTGCGCGTGTGTGACGTGCTTCACTTGTGTCACGTGCACCACTTGCAATGGCCCGGAAGCATACCCCTGCGCGTAGGTCGAGCCCGCAGCGCAGGCTGCTCCCGTCAATCCAGCAGCACCAGATGTCCGTGGTCCTGGGCGGCTTCGATTTCCTCGATGGGCAGCGCCACCGAGCTCTGGCCGCGCGCGCCCCAGACGATGTCGATACACCGGCCTCCCAGGCTCTCGACCAGGCAAGGGCCGATGGGAATCATCTGTTTGCGCCCACTTCCGCTCATGTACGAGATCGGGCCGGTGATGCGAGCGCGGTGTGTCGTCATGTCCATGATCCGTCCTTTTGAGATTGACGAGCGGCAGCGGCGCTCACCTGCGGATCAGCATCTGCGCTCGTGGCGGCGTGGTCTGTGCGACAGCGAACCAAGCCTCACACCGTGGGCGCTAAGGCCTGGCAGCACAGGCTTTCGCTGTCCGCCATCGGCAGGCGTTGGCGCCAGGCCTTGCAGGCCAACGCCGGCCTTCGCCCAGCGCTGCCGACTCAGAGTTCTACGCCGCAGTGAGCGAACCCGCCGCCAGCTGCAGCACCTGAGCCGAGTGCCTCAGCGCGGCGGCCTCGCCCTCGGCCATCTGCGGCAGCAGCACCTGCGTGCCGCCCTGCGCCGAGACCACGGTCGGCAGCGACAGTGCCACGCCCTGCAGGCCGAGCGCCTGCGCGGCAGCGTCGACTTGCACGCGGGAGACGGTCAGCACGCGCCGCTCGTCGCGCAATAGGCAACGCAACAGATTCGCCGTCACCAGGCCGATGGCGTGTTGGGTGGCGCCTTTGCGACGGATCACTTCATACGCGGCCTCACGCACCTCGCGCGCCAGCTGCGCCTCGGTCGCCTGCGACCAGCCTGGCCACTGCCGCACCGGCAGGCCGCCCACCTGAGCGCTTGACCACAGTACCACCTCGCTGTCGCCGTGTTCGCCCACCACCTGAGCGTGAATCGAGTTGGCCGCCAGGCCCAGTTCGCGCCCCAGCATCTGTCGCAAGCGCGCCGTGTCGAGCATGGTGCCGGTGCCCAGCACGCGCTCCGGCGGCAGGCCGCTGGTTTGCTGTATCACCAGCGTCAACACATCCACCGGGTTGCTCACCACCACCACCGTGCCTGTGAAGCCGGCCAGGCCGCGGCCGATGTCGGCCACCACGCGGGCGTTGTCGCGCACCAGGGCCAGGCGCGTCTCGCCGTGGCGGCTGTTGCGGCCAGCGGCGATCACCACCACGTCGCACTGGTGCATCTCGTCGAGCGCGGCCGTGCGCACGTCGCAGTCAGGGTAGTAGGCCGCGCCGTGCACCAGGTCCATCGCCTCGCCCTCGGCACGCGCCATGTTCAGGTCGTGCAGCCACAGCGCACTGGCCGCACCCGACAGCAGCGTCGACACCGCCACGCTGGTGCCGACTGAACCGGTGCCGATGATGCCGACGTGTCTGTTCATGGCGCCCGTTTATTGGATGCTAGGCAGCGCGGGACTTGCTACACCTACGACCGCGGGTAGCACTCGATCCAGCCAGAAGTCAGCGTCAAGCTTCTTGTTTCCTTTTAGGCTTCCATCGAGCAGAAATGACTGCAGAACATCTCGAAGGCATGCTTTCGCAAGGCTTGCGTGTTCATGAATCGTCGCAGCGTCGGCAGATTGTAGATTTAAGCCCCCGTGGACCACTCGGTTTCGGGTCTTCTGTAACTGCCGGACCCTGTCATATCGCTCACGTCTGAGTTCTGGAGGTGCCAAGAAGGCATAGTTAAGTGCGACACGAAAGGCGAGTTCCGAGGAGTCCATGGGGTTCAAAACCGCTTCGAGGCCTATAACCGCGTCTAAGAGTGCATCGACTGGGGAAATGCGATTCTCAGCGTCGACGAGTCTGTCGGCAGCAATGTGCAGTTCTTGCCGCGTTGCGGTCAAAAGTGCGCGTTCAATGTCCAGGGAACCGCTGCACTTCACAGGCCAAGAGATTCAGCGATGCAAATGGTGTACGGATTAAGGGCCAACTTGAGCCGCCGCCGAGATGTGGAAGTAACTTAGGTGTGAGTTCGATTTGGGTAAGGAATATTCCCGCGCGACCTGACTTCAATATATGCAGAGCGCGAAGAATGTTTGCCGTCCTGTTCGATTCGTCCAGAATGACATCCGAAACCACAAGAGTTTGACGATAGCTGGGTTCCAAAGTGAATATACATGGACTTTGATAGTCGATGCAGCAAGAAACGGAATGGGAAAGCAAGTCATGTGGTTGCCCAAAATTAATGTCATTTGACCCAATATCTACAAGTTCACTTTCAGAAAGCTGCCGGAATGTAATGCCTTGGTCAATGTGTATGGGGAAATCAATGCCATCGAGTTTCACGCCAGAAAGAGAGACGGTCGCATGGCGGGTAAGACGTTTGTCATCAAGTAGCTTTCCAAGATCTGTAATTAGCGCCTCTATTGCACCTATCAGGGATATTTGCGTAGCCGGGTCTTGATCCAGTGCTGAACACCAAGTACAAAGCAGTGACAGGCAGTCTTCGAGAGGTATAGCTTGCCCTGGAAGGACAAGACAGTAGGAAAGCTCAGGTTGAAAATTCGCGATGACGGTTTTTAGTTGATCAACCATACTTGAAGTTTCGAGCACGCGTATGAAGGCAATCCAAGTCGAGAAACCCCGGTATGGTTCGACTATGATTGAATGCGTTTCGGGACCGGTCCGCCTAAGTACACGGCGGTAGTCACACGGTGTAAGCGTAGCGTGCATCGGATACAGCTCCAATAGAGTTTTCCGGATGACGATTTTAAAATGGACAGACAGGGGCACGATTATTTTTGGGTCCAATGTAACAAAACGTCGTGGGATGAGGCCGAACTGTTAGTTTATCCAGCACATGGCATGGCATAACACTAAATCTGCGACTTAACTAGGTCAATGAAAATCTTGATAAACCTTTGTCCAAAATCAAAATAAACCCGACATATGTCGGCTCGACATCATTAGATGTCTTATAGGAAGCTGCGCCTAGATGCCACTTTGCCAGACGCCCCAGCCCAGGGCAACGGTGTGTATTCACCTCCAGTGAGGCGCCAGCGGTGTCTCCACGAGCTCTAAGAACATAGAACCTTTGGCGCTGCACACCAGCCATTTGCGGGAGACTGGTCTTGACCGACATCAGTCCGTTCGATTCCAAAACCGCGGTTACGTTGACCTGAATTGACGTGCATCAAAGGCCGCGACAACCAGCCCGGGCCTCCATGCCACCTGTATCCTCGGCTTCTTTACTCAAAAGGATCGAAATGGCACTGTCAAAGAAGAAGCGCGTCGGC
The DNA here is from genome assembly GCA_031427315.1 of Burkholderiales bacterium. Classification (GTDB taxonomy): domain Bacteria; phylum Pseudomonadota; class Gammaproteobacteria; order Burkholderiales; family Burkholderiaceae_C; genus PBB1. The sequence continues at coordinate 18,802 of JANPNF010000277.1, forward strand.
AAGAGAACCATTTCTGCCAAACAAGTCAGGAAGACGGCCAGTGGCAGAAAGCGCCACAAGTCGGACGGCACCCAGCCTCCGAAAGCGGTAACGCCGCCTTCGACGCCAGCGGCGTCCTGACCACGCGGGTCAGTCGGGTCCGTCAGGCAACTCGGCCAAGCAAATCGCGCCAAGCCACCTCGGCTTGGCCGCTCACGTCGCTAGGCTGTCGTAGACCACTGGTACCACCAGCAGGCTGAGCACGGTCGACGTCAGCAGGCCGCCCATGATGGCCACGGCCATCGGGACGCGCAACTCCGACCCGGCGCCAAACCCGAGCGCGAGTGGCAGCATGCCGAGTACGGTGGCCGCGGTGGTCATCAAAATCGGGCGCAGCCGGATCGGTGCGGCCTGCAGAATGGCCTCGCGGCGCGGCAGGCCGGTGGCGCGCCGCTGTTTGATGCCGTCGACGATCAGGATCGCGTTTTTGTTGGTCAGCCCCAGCAAGAAGATGATGCCCAGCATTGAGACCATGCCGAAGTCGGCTTGAGTCACCAGCAGCCCGAGCATGGCGCCCACGATGCACAGTGGCAGCGAGGCGATCACCACCACGGTGTCGAGCAGCCTGCGGAACAGTGCATACAGCACAAAGAAAATACACAGCAGCGACAGGCCGAGTGTCTTCAAGAAGCTGCCGATGATCTCCTCGGCCTGCGCCGACTCACCACCGAGGTCGAGGCTGATGTTGGGCGGCAGCGTGGCCTGGGCGGCGGCCACGGCACGGTCGGTCACCTCGCCGATGGCGGCGTTCGGCCCAAGGTTGGCGGTGATCAGCGCCACGCGGCGGCCGTTGTGGTGCTGGATCTCCAGCGGCAGGTTGCCGTCCATCCTCGCGGTGCTGCTGCTGATGTCGGCCAGGCCGGGGACGCCTTTGAGGCGCTGCGTCAGCGCCTGCCCGGCCTGCTGCAGCGCGACGACGTCGTCGCCGACCAGGCGCAATTGAACCGGTTTCTCGCCGCCGCTGTCGACGAACGGAATGTCTTCGACGCTGGTGGCAACGCCGGCCAGCGCCGGCATGGTGCGGCGGAACTGCTGCTGCAGGTCGGCGGTGGCGATCTGCCGGTCGGCCTTCAGCCGGATGTGGATCGAACCCTTGTGGGCTTCGCCCTGGCGGGTGCCGACGATGGTGAACGCGGCTTCGACCGCGGGCGACTGGCGCACGAAGGCATCAAGCGTGGCGGCCACGGCGAGCGACTGCTGCAGCGGGTCGAAGCCAGCCCCGGCGGCGCCTTCGGGTGGTGTGGCCGGCGGCATGCTGTAGTTCAGGTAGAACTCGCCCCGGTCGAGCGCCGGGATGAAGCCTTTCGGGATCAGCGGAATCAGCGCCAGGCTGGCCGCGAAGCACAGGGCCGCACCGCCGAGCACCATGCGCCGATGCGCCAGAGACCAGGCGAGCCAGCGGCTGTATCGCTGCGTGAGCGCCGATGGCGCGACGGCGTGCATCGCGGAGGCTGAGCTCGCATCGATCTCGCCTTGGTGGCGCGCTGCCCGGGACTGCAACCAGTACACCGCCAGCACCGGCGACAGCGTGCGCGAGACCAAGAGCGAGATCAGCATCGCCGCCGAGATGGTGATGCCGAAGGGCCGGAAAAACTGCCCCAGCACGCCGCCCATCATGCCGATGGGCAGGAACACCGCCACCACCGTCAGCGTGGCCGCGGTGACGGTCAGGCCGATCTCGTTGGTGGCCTTGATCGCCGCCTCGCGCGGCGACTCGCCCAGGTCGAGGTGGCGCGAGATGTTCTCCAGATCGACGATGGCGTCGTCGACCACGTTGCCTACGATCATCGCCAGCGCCAGCAGCGTGATGGTCTCGAGGTTGAAGCCGTACAGCACCATGACGATGGCCGTGCCCAGCAGCGAGGTCGGGATGGCCAGCGCCGAGATCGCGGTGGCCCGCCAGTTCCAAAGAAACGGAAAGATCACCAGGGCTGATATCACCACCGCCTCGGCCAGCGCATGCAGCGTCTGGCGGGTGGCAGCGCGGATGTAGTCGGCCTGCGTCTGGGCGAGCGTCAGCCTCACACCATCAACCGTTGCACCGGTGCGGCTGTTGATCTGCTGCACCGCGGTGGCTACGCGATCGGCCACGTCCAGCGTGTTGGCGTCGCCGCGCTTGACCACCTGGAAGGCCAGCGCAGCGCGGCCGTTGAGGCGCACCAGCGTGCCGGCCTGCACGGGGGCCTCGGGCACAGTGGCACCTCGGGGTTCGCCGAGCGTGTGCACCTTGAGCACGCCGGGCAAGGCCTCGATCAGCGGCACGATGTCCGTGGCGGTCAGTGCGCCGAGGCGTGCCAGGGGCAGCGTGCTGTTTTCCACCGCGTAGGTGGCGACGACGGCTTCGTTGAGGTTGATCGGCAGCACCTGGGTGCGGCTGTCCGCAGGCAACTTCAGCTGCTTGATTGCGGCTTCGACGGTTTGCCGCGAGGCCTCGAGGTCGCTGCCGACATCGAACGGCACACTGATCACCGCCTGGCCGGGGTAGGTGGTCGAGACCACGTCGGAGGTGCCGCGCAGCGCGCGCACTGCCTGCTCGATGGGGCGGGTGAGTTGCGCTTCGGTCTGCGCGGCGTAGGCCAGCGGTGCCGAGGCCTGAACCACCACCACCGGGTAGGTGACGTCGGGAAAGAGCGCAAACTTGAGCGACCCGGCCGCCACGGCACCGACGACAACGAGGGCCAGCCAGAACGCCACCGTCAGGCGGGGGTGATTGATCGCGAGCCGCGAGATGTTGAAGCGTTCGCGCAGAGAGGGCGTCAGATGAGGCGCTGGCATGGGGCGGTGTAGGGGTGGGTGCCCGAAGCCAGGCAGAGGGACGAAGAGACCGTGATCGTCGGTCAACCCAGGAAACCGTCAGGCGGCGCGCGCCTTCAGGGCGTGGCCCGCGAGCGTCTTGCCGAGGTCCCACACGGCG
>JANPNF010000278.1:0-4632 GCA_031427315.1 Burkholderiales bacterium
GGATTGGGCTCAGCGCCGGCGAAGTTAATCACCGCGTTGGTGGATTGCGGGCCGAGATACGGGCCGCCGGCGGCGTAGCGGAGCGCAAATGATAAACAGATACTTATCAGAGCGCAAGGACCATTTATCCCCAAAGCGGGGGAAGAGATGACCGGCGCGCCCTACTTCTTCTTCTGACTCAAGGGCGCTACGCCTGATTGCGCGCGCCGCCACAGGTCCAGCGGGTTTTCGATGCTGGCGCGCACAGTTGGCGCCACGGCGGACGGCGCGGGCGCGGCCGGCGCCGCTGACGGCGGTGTCAGCACCTCGCCCAGCAGGTCCAGCAGGCGTGTCCGGGCCCGCTGCGGGTGGCGCCGGTAGTAGGTGAGCACCAGGCCGACGATGAAGCGTTCATCGTCATCGCGCGGCGCGTTTTCTTCTCCCGGCGCAGACGGCGCAGCCGGGGCGGGCGCCGGGGCGCCGGCGCCATGCGGCAGGTCCATCCAGCCGCGTGGCTTGTGGCAGAGGTGCTCGAACTGACGTGCCAGGCGCTCGCCGATTTGCCGCGAACGGCCTTTGATCTGGCTCCAGTAGCTGGGCTGGATCTGCACGCGTTCGGCGAAGCGCCCTTCGAGGCCGCGCAGGGTGGCGGCGTCGGCATGGCGCGCAGTTTGCCGGACGAATTCCTCAAACAGCGCGAGCGCGTTGTCCAGGCGGACCTGTGCGAGATCGAGTGGGCCGGATTGCATGTGCCGGGATGATAAATCCGCGTTGACTGCGCGCCCGCACTACGATGTCAGCATGCATGCCACCGTCCGCTTCACCGACGGCACCCCGGTGCCGTCCCTGGGCCTGGGTACATGGCGACTGGGCGAAGATTCCGGCCGCCGCGCTGTCGAGGTACGTGCCATGCGTGCCGCGTTGGCGATGGGCTGGCGTGCGCTCGACACCGCCGAGATGTACGGCGAAGGCGGTGCTGAAGAGGTGCTCGGCCTCGCGCTGGCCGAGGCCTGGCGCGAAGGCCTGGCGCGTGAGGATGTCTTTGTCGTCTCCAAGGTCTACCCGCACCACGCCAGCCCGCGGGGCATGCTTGAAGCCTGCGAGCGCAGCCTGCGTAGGCTGCAACTGGACCAAATGGACCTTTACCTGCTGCACTGGCGTGGCAGGGTACCGCTGGCCGAGACGGTAGAGGGCTTCGAGACCCTGCAGCGGCGCGGCTGGATCCGCCGCTGGGGTGTGAGCAACTTCGACATCGGCGACCTGTTGGAACTGGATGCTGTGCCGGGCGGCCAGGCCTGCGCCGCGAACCAGGTCTATTACTCTTTGGGGTCGCGCGGGATCGAGTTCGACTTGTTGCCGTTGCAGCAGCGCCGCGGCCTGCCGCTGATGGCCTACAGCCCGATCGACCAGGGCGAATTGTCGGCCCACCCGGCGCTGCGAGCGGTGGCTGATCGTCACGGCGCCACACCGGCACAGGTGGCGCTGGCCTGGACCCTGTCACGGCCCGGCGTGATGCCGATCCCGATGTCGGCGCGCGAAGAACACCTGCGTGAGAATCTGGCCGCCGCGGCGCTGCGGCTGTCGACCGAAGACCATGCGACGCTTGACGCCGTCTTTCCGCCGCAGCGGCGCAAGACAGCCCTCAAGATGCGGTAGAGCATCTGCCGAACTCCGGCAGGGTGTCGAAGTGAGATCAGAAGTGCTGGGCCGCGATGCTCGGCGCGTATGCCGAAGAGGCAAAGAGAGGAAGCAGGACATGTTGATCAAACACTGGGCGGCGGCCCTGACGCTGGCGATGACGGGCCTTGCAGCCACGGCGGCCGAGCGCGCACTCGACAAGGAAGTGGTGATCAATGCCACGCTCGAACAGGCCTGGCAGGCCTGGACCACGCGCGAGGGCGTCACCAGTTTCTTCGCACCTGACGCGAAGGTCGAAGCCCGTGTCGGAGGCGCATTCCAGATCTACATGGACCCGCTCGCCGAGCCCGGCATGAAAGGGGCCGACGACATGCGCTTCCTGGCCATCCAGCCGCAACGCATGATCAGCTTCGACTGGAACGCGCCGCCGCATCTGCCCGAGGCGCGGGCCCAGCGCACGCTGGTCATCGTGCGCTTTGCGCCCGTCGACGACAGGCGCACAAAGGTCACCTTGCACCAGGTGGGCTGGGGTGACGGTGGCGAATGGGACAAGGCCTACAACTACTTCGACCGCGTCTGGGGCTTCGTTTTCGGCAACCTTCAGAAGCGCTTCGACGAGGGTCCGCACGACTGGAGCGATTGGATGAAGCAACTCGCCACCAGCCACCAGAGCGACGCGAAGAAGTAGCTCAGGCGCGCGCAGGCGTCGGCGCTATCTTCAGGCTCAGCCACATCGTGAAGCCGAGGACGCCGACGACGACGAGCAACGACACCCAGACCGGAATGGGCAGGACGCCGGCGAGCAGCATCTTCGTGCCGATGAATCCCAGCACCACCGCCAGGCCATAGCTCAGCAGGTGGAACTTCCCCGCCACAGCGGCCAGCAGGAAATACATGGCACGCAGGCCCAGGATAGCGAAGATGTTCGAGGTGAGCACGATGAAGGGATCGGTGGTGATCGCGAAAATCGCCGGAATCGAGTCGACAGCAAAGATCACATCAGTGAGTCCGACCAGGGCGATCACCAACAGCAGCGGCGTCGCGACACGGCGGCCGTTCTCGACGGTGAGGAACTTCTCGCCGTCGAAGCCGCGGCTCACCGGGACGAAGCGGCGCAGCAGCTTGAGCGCCGGGTTGGCCTCGAGATCGGGCTCGCGGCCCGCAGCCCACCACATCTTCACGCCGGTGGCCAGCAGGAAGGCACCAAAAACGTAGAGCACCCAGTGGAACTCGGCGATCAACCAGGCGCCGATCAGGATCATGACGCTGCGCAGCACGATGGCACCGATGATGCCGATCATCAGCACACGCTTCTGAAAGGCCGGCGGCACCGCAAAGAAGGTGAAGATCAACAGGAAGACGAAGATGTTGTCTACGGCCAGGCTCTTCTCGATGAGGTAGCCTGTCAGGAATTCCAGCGCCCGCGCCTGGCCCACGGCTGCGCCATGTTCCTGGGCCACCGCCCACCACAAGAGGCCGTTGAAGGCGAAGCTCAAGGCTACCCAGACGAGTGACCAAATCGCCGCTTCTTTGACCGAGACGGCCTGGGCTCCCTGCTTCTTCAGGACCACGAAGTCGATGAACAGCGCTACAAGCACTGAAACCGCAAAGAAAATCCACAGCCAAAGCGGCGCGATGGTGTCCATGGACACTCCCGAGGTTGGGTTGAGGGTCGCGCCGAAAGGTCTGGCAACGCTGGCAGCGGCGGCCAGCGCTACGGTCCCGGGAGCGCGGGCTGCAAGCCCTGGCTCCGTACTGACGGGTGCCGTCTCCGCAAACCTGAACTGCGGAAAGCTACTCCCCTCTCGGCGGGGGTAAGTGTAGCCAGATAGCTGAAGCCCCGCGAGACGCAGGCCCTTGCCAGCCGCAGACTGAACGGATCGGCCAGGGCATGAACCCGGGTTAGGGGTGGCGCGGTCTGTTTGCCGCTGCTAAAACCGCCTGCGATTGCAGCCATGAACCGTAGCCGACACCTCAGCGTCCTGTGCCGAGACAGCTTGCCGGCAACTCGCAAGCAAAGATTGGATCAAGCGGTTTCACCTGCCGTCCCGGTGCGGGGTGTATGAGAATGGGGACGACTGAATCTCCCACATCCACGGGATGCGCATAGCATCGCCGAAGGGCGCGCACGTCTGCTAGCGCAGAGCCTCCGAGGCACTCCCTTTGCTTGCCGCTACACCCATACCTGAGGCGGGGAGCCCAAAGCGCCGTGAGCCAGTCGCCCGACTTCCCAGAAATTGGAGATACCCATGCAAACATATTCCACCCTGACCGTGGAGAGGTGTGAACGCGTTGCCATCGTGGTGCTGAATCGACCCGACGACGCCAATGGTCTGAACCCGCAAATGGCTGCCGAATTGGCGAATACAGCTAAATCGCTGGATACCGACCCTGCCGTCAAGGCCGTTGTCCTGACCGGCACGGGCCGGTTTTTCTGTGCCGGTGGCGACGTGAAGGCCATGTTGAGCTTTGGTGCTGGCATGCAAGCCGCCATGAAGTCGATGGCCGACCAGCTGCACCTTGCCATCTCCACGTTTGCAAGAATGGACGCGCCCCTGGTCGTTGCCGTGAACGGTGTTGCAGCGGGTGCTGGCCTGAGCATGGCCGCCGCAGGCGACCTGGTGGTGGCCAGCCAAGAAGCCAGCTTCACGATGGCGTATGGCAGCGTTGGGCTCAGCCCCGATGGCAGTTCTTCGTACTTCCTGCCGCGGCTCATAGGCTTGCGCAGAACGCAAGAGCTGATGTTCACACCGCGCAAGCTCAGCGCCGACGAAGCACTGCAGTGGGGACTGGTGACACGGGTCGTTCCTCACGGGCAGTTGATGGCAGTGGCACTGGAGCTGGCGCAAAACCTGGCGCGAGGTGCCGTCCGCTCCAGCGCCGCGGTCAAGTCGCTGCTGCTCGGGACATTCGGCAATGGGTTGGAGACCCAAATGGAACTCGAGGGCCGCCTGATGGCCCAGTGCGCGGGGTCGCCCGATGGGCATGAAGGCCTCAGCGCATTCGTGGAGAAAC
>JANPNF010000279.1:0-3247 GCA_031427315.1 Burkholderiales bacterium
TCGCTCACGCTCAAGCCCTGCTCGCGAATGATCTGCACCACTTGCAGCTTGAACTCAGCGTCGAACGTCCGTCTTCGATTCTTGGTCATGTTCCCCGTCCAGGTGAATTCCACCTATCGAGGTGTCCGTGGAAATTAGACAAGCACAATCTGGGCCGAGCACAGCGCTCTTGCAGAGCGCTACTTAGGACATAAGGAACTAATCGACTGGGGACGGAGCTTCGTTGAGCAGCACGCAATTTCGGATGCAATTCAGCGAAACGAAGCCTGGAAGGCGGAAGGAAAGTCAGAGCGGACTTGCTATTTCTGGGTACATCGGGACTCGCCCCAAGCAGTGACGGAATCAATGCGGCTGCTTGCCTACACCGGAGTAATCATAAAGATGGACTATGGAGTTGTCGCTACAAGGCGCGAGATCGGGACGCGCTATGCAATCAATGTTGGGTGCTTGGCCGCGACATCCCCAAACCCCATCCCCTTCATCGTGGAGTTAAAGCGTGGGTTAACCATCAAGCGCTTCACCGAATACGGTCAGAACCACCCTCCATTCGCTGAGATTGCTGACCGGGTTGGCGCGATGGTGGATGTCGACCTTTCGTCAGCGCTTCAGAAGCTTCTTCGTGCCCCAGCCACTGTGCTTGATTTGACCGAGCATCAGCAATGGGCGCTGGCATCGATCGGCATTTCTACGGTAGGTGACGCTTTGACATCCTCGGAGGCGACATTTCAGAGGGCGATGTATATCGGGCCGGTTAGGTCACGGAAGATGATGAATGTAGTCACCGCTGCCGTAATGGAATTCCTGTCGGGCTGACATAGGCGCGCGTTGTGCTGTCGTTCTTTTCACAGGATTAACCGCATTCGACCGCTTCGGGCCGGGTAGATCTTCTCGACTTGCCGCCCGATATCCGACATCCGCATGAAGAACCCCGTCAACTTGGCTGCGGTTCGCTGCCTTGAGCCCGCTGGCTCTGGTCGCGATCACGTTTGCGCAGGTACGGTCTTGATCAAGGAATCGATCCGCCTTGACATGCACTGGGCAGCACCGCGGTGTCGGCTGGCAAATACGAGGGCGCGATCGGCGCTGGGGTGTGACGCCTCGGCTGGCTTAAACGCATGGCGTACTTCTTCTCCTCTCGAAGCGGCCAGCATATCGACTGCCACAGGCACCGCCGCCGCGATGTCGCCCACCCGCAGTGCCGCACCTTCGCGCTGCGCCATCGCGGCCGCGTCGGCGAAGTTGTAGGTGTGCGGGCCCATCAGCACCGGGCAGCCACAGGCGGCGGCCTCGATCAGGTTTTGCCCGCCGAGTGGCTCGAAGCTGCCGCCGAGCAGCGCCACCTGCGCGCAGCTGAAGTAAACCGCCATCTCGCCCATGGAGTCGCCCAGCCACACATCGGCTTGCATGGCCTCGGGCGGTGGCGTGTCGGCCCAGGTGCTGCGGCGCACGAACGTGAGGCCACTGGCTGCGACGAGCGCGGCCACCTCGTCGAAGCGCTGCGGGTGGCGGGGCACGATCAGCAGCAGCGGGCGGGGGTGCAGGTGCATTGCAGGCTGCAGCTGACGTATGAGGTTCCAGGCCGACAGCAAGGAGACCTCTTCGCCTTCGCGCGTGCTGGCGGCGAGAACCACCGGGCGGACTATGGCTTGCCGCCACGCGGCACCGCGCGCGAGCTGTGCGGCGTCGGGTGCCATGTCGAATTTCAGGTTGCCGCACACCTCGACGCGCGGCGCGCCTGCAGCCCGCAGGCGGTCGGCGTCTTCTTGCGTTTGCGCCAGCACCAGGGCGATGCGCTGCGCGGCGGGCCGAAACAGCGCGGGGAAGCGGGCGGCCTTGCGCGCGCTGCGTTCGCTGAGGCGCGCATTGGCCAGCACCATCGGAATGCCGCGGCGCTGCGCGGCGTTCAGCAGGTTGGGCCAGATCTCGGTTTCCATCAGCACACCGATGGCGGGCTGGAAGTGCTTGAGGAAGCGCGCCACCGCGCCGGGTGTGTCGAACGGCAGCCAGAGCTGGCGGTCACCGGCTTGCAGCAAGGCAGTACCTGCCGCACGGCCGGTGGCAGTGCCGTGGGTCAGCAGCAGGCGCATGCCGGGCCGCTGGTCGCGCAGCGCAGCGACCAAGGCTGCGGCAGCCCGCGTTTCGCCGAGCGACACCGCATGCAGCCACACCCAGCCCGATGAGGCAGCGTCGTGGCCGTACCAGCCGAAACGCTCGCCCATCACGTGGCGATACAGCGGCTCGGCACGGCCGCGCCACCACAGATTCAGCACGTAAATCGGGCTGGCCAGCCACAGCAGCGTGGCGTAGGCGAGGCGCGCCAGGAGCTGCACGGCAGTCAGCAGGCAGCGCCGTGCTGGGCCGCTAGTGCGGTGTTTCGCACTGAGCGGCGCTGATCAGTGCGGAAACCCTGCACCAGGGTCAGTGCGCCGCCTTGGCGATCTGCGCGTCGGGCTTCACCGCCAGCAGCGCGGCCATGAAAGTGGCCTCGATGCGGTGCAGCGCTTTTTCGGTGTGCCCCTCGAAGCGCATCACCAGCACCGGCGTGGTGTTGGATGCGCGGATGAGGCCGAAACCGTCCTTGTACTCAGCACGCAGCCCGTCGATGGTGATGACCTCCAGCGCGCCGGGAAACTTCGCTGTTTCCAGCAGCTTTTGCACCAGCACCTTGGGCTCGCCTTCGGCACAAGGCACGTTCAGCTCGGGCGTGTTGAAGCTGGTCGGTAATGAATTCAAAACGCGACTGGGGTCTTTGCTGCGGCTCAAGATTTCGAGCAACCGCGCTGCCGTATACGTCGCATCATCAAATCCATACCAGCGCTCGCCGAAGAAGATGTGGCCGCTCATTTCGCCCGCCATTGGCGACTTCACCTGCTTCATCTTGGCCTTGACCAGCGAGTGGCCGGTCTTCCACATCAGCGGCTTGCCACCGGCCTTGCGGATCACCGGTGCCAGGCGCTGGGTGCACTTCACATCGAAGATCACCGTGGCGCCCGCGTTGCGGCTGAGCACGTCCTTCGCAAACAGCATCAGCTGGCGGTCGGGGTAAATGATGTTGCCGTCTTTGGTGACCACGCCCAGGCGGTCGCCGTCGCCGTCGAAGGCCAGGCCGATCTCGGCATCGGTGCTCTGCACGGTGCGGATCAGGTCGGCCAGGTTCTCGGGCTTGCTCGGGTCCGGGTGGTGGTTGGGAAAGTCGCCATCCACCTTTGAGTACAGCTCGGTCACCTCGCAGCCGAGTGCGCGCAGG
>JANPNF010000280.1:0-4936 GCA_031427315.1 Burkholderiales bacterium
AACTGCGCGGCGCGGGCCAGCGCATAGCGGTCGATCTCCAGCAGCTCGGGCAGCGGAACCGCATCGGTCGACACATCGAAGTCGCTGGTGTTGGCGAGCAAAAAGCGCAGCGTGTTGCGGATGCGGCGGTAGCCGTCGACCACGCGCGCCAAGATCTTGTCGTCGATGTTCAGGTCGCCCGAGTAGTCGGTGCTGGCCACCCACAGCCGCACGATCTCGGCGCCCAGCTTGTCGCTGATGGCTTGCGGCGCGACCACATTGCCGAGCGACTTGCTCATCTTGCGGCCTTGGCCGTCGGTCGCGAAGCCGTGCGTCAGCAGGCCCATGTACGGCGCGCGGCCTTCGGTCGCACAGGCGATCAGCAGCGACGAATGGAACCAGCCGCGGTGCTGGTCATGGCCTTCGAGGTAGAGATCGGCCTCGGGTCCATCTGGCTGACCCGCGCCATCATGCGAGCCGTGTAGCACGTGGTTGAAGGTGCTGCCCGAGTCGAACCACACGTCGAGGATGTCGGTGCTTTTGGTGTAGAGCGCCGCCTCGTCGCCCAGCCAGTCGCGCGGATCGAGCTGCGACCAGGCTTCGACGCCGCCTTGTTCGACCAGCGCAGCCGCGCAATCCATGAACTCGAGCGTTTTTGGGTGCAACTCGCCGCTGTCCTGGTGCAGGAAGAATGGCAGTGGCACGCCCCAGTTGCGCTGGCGGCTGATGCACCAGTCGGGCCGGTTGGCGATCATGTCGCGCAGCCGGGTGCGGCCGTTTTCGGGATAGAAAGTCGTCGCGGCTTGTCCGCGACTCGCATCCCCATCGATCGCGGCCAGCGCGCTTTGGCGCAGCGTCTGCGGCGCGGGGTCGGTGGCGAACACGCCCGCGGTGTCGTCGGTGGCTTCGTCCATCCGCACGAACCATTGCGCGGCGGCACGGTAGATCACCGGTGTCTTGTGGCGCCAGCAGTGCGGGTAGCTGTGGGGGAAGGTGGCGGTGGCAAGCAATCTGTTCGCATCCCGCAAGGCGTCGATGATCACTGCGCAGGCCTTCCAGATGTGTTGTCCGCCGAACAGCGGCAGGGTCGCGTCATACACCCCGCTGCCGGTGACCGGGTTCAGGATGTCGTCGATGGCCATGCCATGTGCGACGCAGGACTTGAAGTCCTCCACGCCATAGGCCGGTGCCGCATGCACGAGGCCGGTGCCGTCGTCGGCGGTGGCGTAGTCGGCGAGGTAGATCGGACTCAGCCGGTCGTAGCCCGCATCGACATGCGCGAGCGGGTGGTGGAATTGGATGCCGTCGAGCGTCTCGCCCAGCGCGGTGCCGACCACCGTGCCTTGCAAGCCGTAGCGTTTCAGGCTGTCTTCGACGCGCGCCGACGCCAGCAGCAGCAGGCCGCGCTCGGTGTCGACCAACGCGTACTCCAGCGCCGGGTTCAGGTTCAGCGCCCGATTCGCCGGAATCGTCCACGCGGTGGTGGTCCAGATGACGGCGAAGGCTTCTTTGCCGAGCGACGGTTGGCCGAATGCCGCAGCGAGCCGATCCGGCTCGGCACACAGAAACGCCACATCGAGTGACTGCGAGGTCTTGTCGGCGTACTCGATCTCGAACTCGGCCAGCGACGAGCCGCAGTCGAAGCACCAATAGACTGGCTTCAAACCCCGGTAGACATAACCGCGCTCCATCACGCGCTTCAAAGTGCGGATCTCGCCCGCCTCGTTGCCGAAGTCCATCGTGCGGTAAGGGTGTGCCCAGTCGGCCAGCACGCCCAGGCGCTTGAAATCGGCCATCTGCTGCGCGATCTGCTCGGTCGCGTAGGCGCGGCTCTTGGCCTGCACCTCGGCGCGCGCGGCAGCTTGCGGCCGAAGGTCTTCTCGATCTGGTTCTCGATCGGCAGGCCGTGGCAGTCCCAACCGGGCACATAGGTCGCGTCCATGCCCTTGAGCTGGCGCGCCTTGACGATCATGTCCTTCAGCACCTTGTTGACCGCATGCCCGATGTGAATGTGCCCGTTGGCATACGGCGGTCCGTCGTGCAGCACGAACTTGGGCGCACCGGCCCGCGCCTCGCGCAGCCGCTGGTAGGTGCCGGCGTCGTCCCACTGCTGCACCCAGGCCGGCTCGCGCTTGGGCAAATCACCGCGCATCGGAAAAGGCGTGTCGGGCAGGTTCAGCGTGGCGCGCAGGCCCGAGGGGTCGGCGCCCGCGGCGTTGGCAGAGGACTTTTCGGTGGACATGCTGGGGTCTCGACAGGTGGCATTCGCGCCCGGCGCGTCGTCTGCCGGTACGTGGCACCGTGTCCGTTGGGCACCCATCTGGGGCTGGAACGCGGATGTATGCGCCTCATTCTACGGGTGGGGTCCCGATGCCTTGCATACAGAATATCGGGGGCGGATCAGGTCTCTGCCATCACCCACACCGGGCATTGCGTCTTTCCCCGTCTTTCCCGCCGTCACAGCCACCACCTGTCATCGCCATGCCGAACGCCGAGTCCATCAGCACCGCACCCTTCAATGTCCTGGGCGTCAAGTCCGAGCGCGCGGGTCCGCGAGTCATCGTGCTCGGCGCGGTGCATGGCAACGAACTCTGTGGGCCGCGTGCCATCGAGCGAGTGCTGGCCGAGTTCGAGTCGGGGAAGCTGAAGCTGCGGTGCGGCAGCGCCTCTTTCGTGCCGATCACCAGCCAGAAGGCCTACGAGTTGGGTCGGCGCGAGGGCGACCGCAACCTCAACCGCAACCTCGGCCCGACCGAGCATCCGCAAGATGTCGAAGACCGCATCGCCAATGCGTTGTGCCCCTTGCTCGGCCAGCACGATGTGCTGCTCGACCTGCACTCCTTCCACTCGCCGGGCGAGCCGTTTGCGATGCTGGGCCCGGCGAACAACACCGGCACGCTGCAGCCCTTTGCGCTGGCCGCACAAGAGGAGGCGCTGGCGGTGCGGCTGGGCGTGCGGCGTCTGGTCGAAGGCTGGCTGGAAACCTACGCCGACGGCGTGGCCGCACGCGTGCAGCGTGCCGCGCAGTCGGACGACCCGCAGACCGCGCGCGCCCGGCTGCTCAACACCAACCCGCGCTACGGCATCGGCACCACCGAATACATGCGCAGCGTGGGCGGCATGGCGATCACGCTCGAATGCGGCCAGCACGACGACCCAGCGGGGCCGGAGGTCGCGTACCGCGCCATCGTCAACACGCTGGCGCACTTGCGCATGGTCGATGGGCCCACGCCGACGCCGCGCGCCGACGCCGAGGTGCTGCGGCTGATCCATGTGACCGACCGCTTGAACGCGGGCGACAGCTTCGTCAAACCGTGGGCCAGCTTCGACCCGGTGAAGGCCAATGAGCCCATCGGCCACCGACACGATGGCGGCGTGGTGACCGCACCCGGCGACGGCTTCATCGTGTTTCCGAACACCCAGGCGATGCCGGGCAACGAATGGTTTTATTTCGCGCGTCGCAGCAGCCGGCCACTGAACCTCGGGTGAGCAGGGCGCTCTCAGCCAAGTGTCGCGTGCTGGGCCCCTCGTTTTGAAAGCTTGGTGGTGATTGACGTTCAGGATCTGCGCTTTGCGTGGTCGGGGGCGTGGCGCGACGGCCCGCCGGCCGATTGCATTGCCATCGACCGGCTCACCGTCGCTGCCGGTCGCACGGTGTTTCTGCACGGCCCGAGCGGCGGCGGCAAAAGCACTTTGCTCGGCCTGCTGGCGGGCGTGCTGCTTCCGCGCTTTGGGTCGGTCAGCCTGCTCGGCACCCGCTGGTCCGATTTGTCGGGCGCGCGGCGTGATGCCTTCCGCGCCGATCACCTCGGCTACATCTTCCAGCAGTTCAACCTGCTGCCTTATCTGAGCGTGCTCGACAACGTTTTGCTGCCGTGCCGCTTCTCGGCGCTGCGCCGCGAGCGGGCGACGCAAGACGGCGGTTCGCCCGGCGCGGCGGCGCGCCTTCTGCTTCAGCGCGTCGGCCTGGTAGAGGGCCTGTGGACACGACCGGCGGCGCAGCTCTCGGTCGGCCAGCAGCAGCGGGTGGCCGCGGCGCGCGCGTTGATCGGCCGGCCCGAGGTGGTGATTGCCGATGAGCCGACCTCGGCGTTGGATGCGGCCTTGCGCGACAGCTTCATGGACTTGCTGCTCGATGCCTGCCATGCGTCGGGCGGCACCTTGATTTTCGTCAGCCACGACGAGCGCCTGGCGGCGCGCTTCGATGAGCGGCTGTCGCTGTCGGCGATCAACCGCGTGGCCGCGTCTGCGATGGAAAACGCTGCGTGAGGGCGCTGCTGACACTCGCCTGGCGCAGTGCATGGAACCGCCGCGCCACGCTGTCGCTGGTGGCGCTGTCGGTCGCCTTGTCGACCTTTTTGCTGCTCGGCTTTGAGCAGGTGCGCACCGATGTGCGCGAGAACTTCTCGCACTCGGTCAGCGGCACCGATTTGGTCGTCGGGGCGCGCACCGGCTCGGTTCAGCTGATGCTGTATGCGGTGTTCCGCGTCGGCAGCGCGACAAACAACATCCGCATGAGCAGCGTCGAGGCGATTGCGAAACACCGCGCGGTGGCCTGGGTGGTGCCGCTGTCGCTGGGCGACTCGCACAAAGGCTATGCGGTGCTGGGCACCACGGCCGATTACTTCAACCGCTTTCTCTACGGCGACCGCGAACCGCTGGTGCTGACGCAAGGCAATGCGTTCACCGATGGCATCGACGGGTTGTACGGTGTGGTGCTGGGCGCCGAAGTGGCCGATGGGCTGGGCTACCGGCTCGGTGACAAGCTGACGCTGACGCACGGCGCGGGCGGCCTGCCTGGCGCTGACCACGCCGACAAGCCGTTCACCGTCGTCGGCATCCTCAAACGCACCGGCACGCCAGTGGATCGCACGGTGCACATCAGCCTGGAATCGATGGAGGCGATCCACATCGACTGGGTCGGCGGCGCGCCGATGCCGGGGGTGTCGATCGCGCC
>JANPNF010000281.1:0-27130 GCA_031427315.1 Burkholderiales bacterium
CGACATCGCCGACTACATCGTGGGCTTCTACAACAGCGTGCGGCTGCACTCCAAACTGGGTAACTTGCCACCCAATGCCTTCGAGCACCAATCGGCAATCAATCAACCTATCGCTGTGTCCGAAAAAACTTGACCAGCACAGATTGCATTGCGGTAAAAGTCCTTTAGGACGGTTTGAACATCCGATGAGCGAAGGCGTCCTGCAAGTGCAACCGTCTTAAGCAGGAGTCTTGGATTCCCACTAACCGCCAAGGCAAGCGCGTCGAAGTTCTCGCCGTTCTTTTCGATGTCGCTCTGCAAGTCGGATCCCGATTGCTTAAGAACGATCTCGCGCATCTGCTCTCGGTACGTGGCCGCATGAATATCTCGATTCAGGGATTCAATTTGTGCATCGTGCACGGCCTCGAAGGATGGTCCGTAAGACGTGACTCCCGGATAGACCGCCGCATTGCACGTCATGTACGGAGACCGCAGGTCTCTAAAAAGCGTGAAGAACTGCCGTTGTTGCTCTGGTCGGAAAATGTGAGCGGCCTCATCAAATAGTACGTTGATCCGGCGCAGGCCTAGTTCTTCGCAAAGATCTTGAATCGCGTCCTTAAATGACTCCACATCAGGAACGACATGGTCATCCAATGGTTGTCCGGGCTTCTTGTACGAGTCCTCGAACTGTTGTGCCACATTTTCAAGTTATGTTATTTCTCCCGAGAGGCTCACCGGCCCCCCTGCCAACACTGAGGCGGATTGCGTTGGCTTCGCCAGCAAGCCAAGTTGATAAAGCGTTCGCAGAACTCGGGACGCCAGGCGCGCCAACATCCAGTGCTGGAACTGCTGCTCGTTCTTCGTGCTCAACAACGAACTCTTGGCGAAAGACACGTACACAGGCACCACTCGTGCGCCGCTGAACTCGGCTAATTGCTGCTGCTCGCAGACGCGCAACAAGAAAGACTTTCCTGTACCTCTACTGCCCTCCAGGATGACCGGGCTCGCCGACTTCAACGCTGAGACTAACTGTAGGTCGCGCTCAGTCGGTGCAAAAAGGTCAAGGATCTCTTCTGGGCGAATATCCTCGGTTCGGATGACAAAGCTCTTCAGATCATTCATGTTAGGCACCTTGTTCGAATGCCGCGCGGATTGCCGCTATATGTCCCAACTGATCGGTAACGGCAGCTTCAAGAGGTGCTCTCTTCGCAATCGACAGATCGTTCAGGTATCTCAGCGTGAACGCAAAGTGCGAGACAAGTCGGACCAACTTCGCCTTTTCGAGCCATAACTCGAATGTTTCCTGAGAGAAGTGAAGGCTGGTAGGCAGTGGAATGTGATTTGGATTGTTTCCGTGTGTGCATTCGGAAAGCTCTCGATAAAGCGTCTTTGCTAGATGCCGAAAGTGTGGGACGTGCTCCGAGATTTCAGGGAAGAAGGCGCGGGAAGATCGAATGCTTAGTGGGCCGTTGTCCGGATCGACAAGGGCGGCCCAGATTGTGTCTTTCTCCCCCTTAATCCACTCTGCGCGTAGAAGAAGGTTTGCCGAAAGGTGAATGCTTTGTAGGCAAAGCTCAAGCACCAGTCTTAGACCTTTAAATCCATTTCGATACTGACCCTCGCAGACGTTTAGGGCAGCCAAGACGTATTCACTGGATGCGGTAACGATGAGGTCAGCTGTGCTGTCCCGTGTGATCATGTTCCCACTCGCAGCTGGGCACTCATGAAGGCGCGGGCGGTGATGCGAGGTGTGATCGAGTCATTGATGCGGGAGCAAAGCCCATGAGTCAGGTTCATCCCCAAGCGCGCACCACGCCGAGGGTGCGCGCCGAGATTCATCACTGTCAAGACTCTTTGGCAGTGCTTGCCGAGCGCTACAACACCAGCGTCGCCACGGTGCGCAAGTGGCGCGAGCGCGAGGACATGCAAGACCGCTCGCACCGCCCGCACAGACTGGGCACCACGCTCACGCCGGGGCAGGAGATGCTGGTCGTCGAGCTGCGCCGCATGTTGCTGCTGCCGCTCGATGACTTGTTGGCCATCACGCACGAGTTCATCAACCCAGCCGCCTCGCGCTCCGGGCTCAACCGCTGCTTGCTGCGCCACGGCGTGAGCAAGCTTGCCGGCTTGGTGCCCGCCGTCGAGGGCGAGGCGGCACCGAAGAAGAGCTTCAAGGACTACGAGCCGGGCTTCGTGCACGTGGACATCAAGTACCTGCCGCATATGCCCGACGAGACCCAGCGGCGCTACTTGTTCGTGGCCATCGACCGGGCTACGCGCTGGGTCTACCTGCGCATCTACGCGAACCAGTCCGAGGCCAGCAGCACCGACTTCTTGCGCAGACTGCGGCGCGTCGCACCGATGACGATCAGCAAGGTGCTCACCGACAACGGCAGCCAGTTCACCGACCGCTTCACCGGTGCGACCAAACAAGCCTCGGGCCGTCACGCCTTCGACCGCGCCTGCGCGCAGGCAGGCATTGAGCATCGGCTCGCCCCACCGCGTCACCCACAGACCAACGGCATGGTCGAGCGCTTTAACGGGCGCATCAGTGAGCTGATGACGCAGACACGCTTTGCCTGCGCGGCAGAGCTGGCGTTGACGCTCAAGCACTACCTCAGCACCTACAACCACCACATCCCGCAGCGCGCTCTGCATCACCAAACCCCCATCCAGGCTCTAAAAGCCTGGCGCTTGAGAAAACCCGAACTGTTCGTCAAGCGGATACATGAACAGGCGGGACTTGACAGTCAGCCTCTATCTGCCCGTTAATAGCTGTCCGCCATGCGTCCAAATCATTTGCAAAGAGGTAAGCCTGACCAAGACGTCCTTGATTTTCACCCTGTAGCGACATATCCAGTGTCTGGGCGCACTGACCATGGAGTTGCCGAAACACGGCACCGCTCCCAGCTATTGGCTGCTGTGCGTCAGCTTTCAGCGGGCTGTTCTGGACTTGCACTTTGGCTCCTCCGCCAAGGGTGGCTCGGCTAATTATTGACCGCCACATCTCTTCGTCTGGCACAGGGCACATAACTGGCCGGAGACACACCAAAGCGTCAGGCGCGAAGATTGGCTTTATGGCGTCCGCCCGCGAATTTGGACATCGTTCACTGTAGGGCGACAGCACACATTCGCTATGCAACGATGCTGACGGCCCATCATGCCAATACGTCTTGAGTGATGGCGCGTAAGGGACTGGCCAGCTCCACGATCATCAGGATTGGCTTGCCGTTCTATCGTGCTGCCTCCAGCTGCAGTACCGCGATCAGACCCGCAATGTGATCTTCAGCAGAGCTTTTCTGAGCCATAAGCACTGCCTCTTGTCGGCCGGCCACGGCGATCGATTCGTCCAGCAGCGTCGCATATCGCGCCGATGTGGATCGCGCGCTTTTGGGCTTTCGAAATCGCGCCGACTTTTCCAAAACCTCCGGTTTTTCCAAGAACGCTGGCCGGGCTCTTTCTAGAGTTCGAGGCATGCAGACGTTCATTTATCGCCGCACACAGGCGACTCAGCCTAACCACCGCAGTTCCTGATGAAACCCACCCACACAAATGGCGCACGCTGCGTGCACTGCACCAGCCTGCATCCGCATTGGGACCGCTCGCTGGCGCCGGCCCATTTGGTGGCCGATGGCGCGGTGATCTCGATGGCGTGCCCCGATGCGTCGAACGGTCTGCTGGGCCCGAACTCGACGGCGCATGACATTGCGCAGATCGACTTCGGCACGCTCGATCCGCTGTGCGGGCCTATCCATGTCGAAGGTGCCGAGCCGGGCGATGTGCTGCAGGTCGATGTGCTCGACATCGAACTGGGCGCGTGGGGGTGGACGGGCCTGCTCAAGGGTTTTGGCCTGCTGGCCGACGAATTCCCGCAGCCCTACTTCCGCAGCTTCGACCTGACGCGCAGTGAGGTTGATGTGTTCGGGCTGGCGTTCGCGCTTCGCCCGATGATGGGCGTGCTGGGTGTCGCGCCCGCGGCGCCCGGCGCGTTCGCCTCGATCACACCGACCAACGCCGGCGGCAACATCGATGTTCGCTATCTTGGCGCCGGCTCGACCATCTACCTGCCGGTTTTCAACCCGGGTGCCTTGCTGTCGGGCGGCGACGGGCATGCACTGCAGGGCGAAGGCGAGATCTCGGGCACGGCCATCGAGGCACCGATGACAGCCACGCTGCGCCTGACGGTGATCAAGCAACAGAAGCTGGCCGCGCCGGTGCTCGACTTTTCAACCGCGCGCTACGGCGAAACCGAATACCGCGATTTCCTGGGCATCGGGCCAAACCTGTATCAGGCCGCTCGGGACGCCGCCCGATATGCCGTCGACGCCCTGGCTGCGCATTTCAAGGTGGAGCCCTTCGAGGCCTATGCGGTGTTGGGCATGGTGGGTGAGCTTCGCATCCACGAGATCGTCGATCAGCCGAACTGGGTCGTCGGCTGCATGGTCCCGAAGCGCCTGTTTCAAGGCCGTGCGTTCTCGTCTGGCGCGTGACACGCCCGCAGCTTTCGCAGTTTGTTCAAACCGGAGTACCACCATGTCGCACCCTCTGTCCCGTCGCCGTTTGAGCGCCTTGTGCCTCGCCATGTTGAGCCTGTGTGCCGCGCCGTCGATACACGCCGCCGATGCGCCCTTGCGTGTGGGCGTGCCGGTTTGGGTCGGTTGGATGCCGTGGTGGGTCGCGCAGGAAAAAGGACTGTTTGCCAAGCGCGGTGTGAAGGTCGAGTTGCGCAACTTCGCGGTACAAGGCGATGCGGTGACCGCACTGGCCGGAGGCAGCCTCGACGCGGCCAGTCTGGCCACCAACGACATCCTCACTATCAACGCTGCTGGTCCGAAAGCCTCCGTGGTGCTGCTGCACGATGAATCGGCCGGTGCCGACATGCTGATCACCCGGGGCATCGACACGCCCCAGGCGTTGAAGGGCCAGCGCATTGCGTTGGAAATCGGTGGCGTGAGCCACTTCTTCCTGATCAAGCTGCTCGCCAAATACGGCATGACTGAGAAAGACGTGACGTTGGTGAACATGGCCGCGCCTGATGCAGGTGCCGCGTTCACTGCGAAGTCGATCAAGGCAGCCGTCACCTGGGAGCCCTTCGGTACGCAGGGCGTGAAGTCGGGCGGCAAATTGCTGCTGACCAGTAAGGACACCCCCGGCGCCATCGTCGATGTGCTGAGCGTCAGAAACGAGGTGCTGAAGACTCACCCGGAACAAGTGCGCCGCATGATTGCCGCCTGGTTCGACGCGCTCGATTACGTCAAGAAGCACCAGGCCGAATCCTTCAAGATCATGGCCAAGGCATCAGGCGTGTCAGTGGCCGAATTCGGCGACATGTGGAAGGGCGTGCGCATTCCCTCGCTGAACAAAAACCAGTTGGCACTGGGAGCGACCGGCAAGCCGGGAACGTACGGCGCCACGGTGGGCGAGATGGGGAAATTCATGATCACCCAGAAGCTGCTGTCCAATTCAGTGGCACCGGAAAGCATGGTGACTGGCGACTTCCTCCCTGCGAAGTGACGCTTTACTGTTGCCGCATCGGATGGCGATAGCGATGCGGTGACACGCCCACCCAACGGGTGAAGGTGGTTGTCAGGTGCGACTGGTCGAAAAACCCGCATTGCAGCGCGATGTCGGCAATGCTCAGGCTGGTGCCACGCAGCAGTTCCCGGGCACGTTGG
Source organism: Burkholderiales bacterium (assembly GCA_031427315.1). Lineage (GTDB taxonomy): Bacteria > Pseudomonadota > Gammaproteobacteria > Burkholderiales > Burkholderiaceae_C > PBB1. The sequence continues at coordinate 5,655 of JANPNF010000281.1, forward strand.
GTGCGAAGCGAAATCAGGTACTGCTGAGGCGATCGAGCGGATGCCGCTTTGAATGCTTTGCCGAACTGGTGGGGTCCGAGGCCCGCAATCACAGCCACGTCTGCCACCGCGATCGGCTCGTGCAGCCGGGCCAGGCAGTAATCGTGGATGCGGGCCAGCATGGCCTCGGACAATTTGCCACGCGCTGGTGACCTTGCCGGCCTGCGGGTCCCCGAGGCGCTGCGCAACAGGCCGCAGATCAGGGTTCCCTCGATCGAGTCGGCAAAGCTGCGTCCGAGGGGGTCACCCCTGCGGGCCTCGGCCCAGGCACGTCTGCACAGTTCGCCCAAGAAGGGGTCTTTGAATGCCCGCAGTCGCAAGGTGTCAAGATCGTCTTCCCCCGTGCCGGAGTCGGCGGCCACTCGTGCAACCGCCTCTTCGCCAATCGAGATCATCAGGTGTCGCTGCTCGCCTGACAGTTGCAACGTTGCTTCAACATGGGGCGGCGTGATCGGCGCGAACATGCCCGGATGCAGCCATTGCGTGTGCCAGCGGTCATCCACTCGATACGACAGGCGTGCTTCACCCTGCAGCACGAGACACAGCGCGTAGCGCGCGGCTGGTGCGTCGTGCAGTTCGGCCGCGGGAAGCACAACGTCTTCAAAAGACACCGTGGGTGGGTGGCGTTTCGAGTACGCAGCAATTTGATCCATCGATGTCTCCAGCAAGGAAGGTGCCCGTTCAACCCATTCTGCGGTTGGGATCGGCGCGAGCCGGCGTCACCGTCCTGATTCCCGCTGCAGCTGTTCGATCAAGTCGGCAATGCGATCCGCCGCATCGCAGTCGTCGACCATCAGTCCCGCGTGGTGCCGGCAGGCCGTGGCGATCGAAGCGTCGTTCCGCAGCCGGGCCAGGGTGTTGGTCCACTGTCGCACCGAGCTGCGCGCCGCAAGCCGCAGCGCCACGCCGTGCTTGAGGAGCCGTGTGGCGTTGTCGAACTGGTCGTGCGCAAACGGCAGCACGGCTTGCGGCAGGCCCGCGGCCAGCGCCTGCGCGGTGGTGCCGATGCCGCCGTGGTGCACCAGCGCGGCCAGCCGGGGCAGCAGCGCGTCGAAGGGCGCGTAGCTCACCGCGTGAGCGTGTGGTGGCAGTGGGTTGGGCAGCTGGTTGGCATAGGGCGTGATCAGCAGCGCGCGCTGCTTCAATGCGGCCGATGCGGCCAATGCCCGCGCGAAGAAGTCGCGGCCCTGCGCCATGGCCGATCCCGGGGTGAAGCCGATCGGTGCCGGGCCTGCATTCAAAAAACTCAGCAGCGCGGGGTCGAGGGGCTTCCCTTGCGTGCCCGACCACAGCGCAAAGCCGGTGGTCACCGCCTGCGCGGGCCAATCTGGCTGCTTCGGCGCAAACCATTCCGGCCAGGCGCACACCACGCGCTGCGGGCTGTTGATCCACTGGCTCAACAGGCGGCGCACCGGCGGCAGGCCCAGGTCGTGGCGGATGCGGTCGAAGCCGGGGGCCACCACGCGGTCGATGAAGCCACGCTCGACCGCTGCCTGGATCCACCGCACCAGCGCGGGCGGCCAGCCACTCAGGTCGCCCAGCCCGGGCAGCACAGCGGGCGCCTGTGCCGACCACAGGCACACCGGCGACAGATGCACTGTTGCTGCCGGCAGCCCGTGGGTTTCCTGCGTCAGCCGCACCGGCAGCGCCAGCGTGCTGCCGACCAGCACCGTGCGGCCGGGCTGAGCGCGCGCCACCAACAGGCCGTGTGCCTCGACCAACCGCTGCGCAATGGCCTGCCACAGCACCGGGAAGCAGGTGCGCGGATTCCATAGGTCGGCGTTGTTCACCACGCGCTCGAAATCGGCCTCGGTGCCCACCGGCGTGCAGGTCAACCCTGCCGCCTCAATGCGCGCGGCGAAATGCGGCGAGGTGATCAGCTCCACCTCGTGCCCGCGCCGCGCCAGCACCTGACCGATGGCAATGAACGGGTGCACGTCACCGGCGCTGCCGACACAGGAAATCAGGATATGCATGGTGCATTGTTCATCGGCATGTGCCGGGACAGAGAGTTGTGCTGGCTGTCAGATCAGTGCTTGCGGATAACTGGGGATCACGCAAAATCCTGCGTCATGAACCGCGAAACCATCATCACGCTGCTGTCTGACAACCGCGACATGCTGGCCGAACGATTCGGTGCACGGCATCTGTCGCTGTTCGGCTCGGCTGCGCGCGACGACATGCGGCCCGACAGCGATGTCGATGTGTTGGTGGAGTTCGATGGACCGGCCACCTACGACGGCTATTTCGACCTCAAGGAATACCTTGAGCAATTGTTGAGTCGGCCTGTTGATTTGGTGACCAGCAAGGGCTTGAAGCCAAGGGCCCGGCAGCACGTTGAGCGGGACCTGATCCGTGTCACGTAGTTGGCTTCTTTACCTGGACGATCTGATTGCCAGCGCCGAAAAGATCGAGCGCATGACCCAGGGTCGCAGCCTTGAGCAACTCGTTTCTGACGAGGCCATCTCCGATGCGGCGCTGTTCAATCTTCAGGTCATCGGCGAGGCCGTCAATAAATTGCCTGATGAAGCGCGTGTGCTGTTCACTGAGGCGCACCGCTCTGCGCCAGCCCGGCTGCGCGATCTGATCGCCCACCATTACTTTGCGCTCGATCCTGACATCGTCTGGGAGGTAGCTTGTCGGCACATCCCTGCGCTGCTGGGTGAGGCCAAGATCTTGCGTTTGCGGATGGACGGTTCAATCACCCCGACTGATCCCAAGTGACGACGCACGCAGGCGACGACGAGGCCCCCCACGGCCCACCGGTCTGCCTCGACCACGTCCGCCACAGCCTGCGCGCCCACGGCGCCTTGCCTTGCCACGAGCACCGCGTGCTGCGGCTGTGGTCGAACGCGCTGCCGCAAGACAGCGGCAAGCGCAAGCTGCATGACTTTTTGCCGCTCGGCGTGCGCGCGGTGCTGCCTTCGATTGAGGCCGACTTGGCGGGGCTCGCGCGCCTGGTGTCCGAACACCTGGCCGACGACGGCTCGGCGCGTTTGCTGGTCGGGCTGCACGACGGGCAGACGGTCGAGGCGGTGCTGCTGCCGCGTGATGGGGTGTGTGTGTCCACGCAGGTGGGCTGCGCGGTCGGTTGCGTGTTCTGCATGACGGGGCAGGGCGGCCTGCTGCGCCAGTTGGGCAGTGCCGAGATCGTGGCGCAGGTGGCGTTGGCGCGCCGCCTTCGCACGGTGAAGAAAGTGGTGTTCATGGGCATGGGCGAGCCCGCGCACAACCTCGACAACGTGATGGATGCCATCGAGTTGCTGGGCCGTGAAGGTGGCATCGGCCACAAGAACCTGGTGTTCTCGACGGTGGGTGACCGGCGGGTGTTCGAGCGCCTTGCGCAAGGCGCTGTGAGGCCGGCGCTGGCGCTGTCGTTGCATTCGACGAACGCGGCGCGGCGAGCGCAACTGCTGCCGCGCGCGCCTGCCATCGGGCTCGAAGAACTGGTCGACCTCGGTGAGCGCTATGCGCAAGCCAGTGGTTACCCGGTGCAGGTGCAATGGACGCTGTTGGCCGGCATCAACGATGGCGACGACGAGCTCGACGGCATCGTGCGCCTGCTGGCCGGCAAGCGCGCGATCCTGAACATGATCCCGTACAACGCGGTCGATGGCGTTGATTTCCAGCGGCCGTCGCCCGAACGCGCCCGCGAGATCGCTCAAACGCTACACCGCCGCGGCGTGCTGACCAAGCTGCGCCAGTCGGCCGGGCAGGACATCGATGGCGGCTGCGGCCAGTTGCGCTCGCGCCAGGGGGCGAGGTTGCCCGCGTCTGCGGTGCGGGGCCAGGCCATGCACTGGCAGCGCGCCGTCTCGCCCACCCCTGCCCGCCGTGAGGCGGTTGTCGCGGATGACGCGGTTGCCACGTTCGCTCGCACCAGGGCGGCGTGATGACCGAGACCGCCGACCCCTTCACCGACGCCGACCGCGCGAGCTTCTACCGCGTGCTGGCAGCGCGCCGCGACATGCGGCATTTCACACCGAGCGCGTCGGTCGATCCGGTGGTGCTGCAGCGCATCCTGCAGGCCGCGAACGAGGCGCCGTCGGTCGGGTTGATGCAGCCGTGGCGTTTCGTGCGGGTGTGCAACGCTGCGCTGCGGGCGCGCATCGCCGAGTTGGTCGACGCCGAGCGGCTGGCCACGGCCGCGGCACTCGGCGAGCGTGGCGACAAGTTCCTGCAATTGAAGGTGCCTTGGCGCGTGTGCTGCGCCTGCCGGAGGGTGCACAACCGATGGCACTGCTGTGCATCGGCCCGCTGCCTGCGTTCTATGGTGCGCCGATGCTGGCGCAGACCGGCTGGCGGCACGGCCGGCCACTATGCGATGTGGTGTCCGTCGACACCTTGCGTGAGGGTTGACTCAGCGCTGGCGGGGAGCTCGCGAACGGCGGCGTACCAGCCACCGAGACTCACTCGCGCAGCTGGTACTCAATGATCAGCGCCGGGGGCACCTTGCCGTCCTCGTCGCGCGGCAGCACCTCGGTGCGCTCGATGGCACGCAGCACGGCGTCGTCCCATTCGCGCACGCCGCTGGCCTTGACGATGCGGCTGGACATGATGCGGCCGTCAGGGGCCAGCCGCACATCGACCTCGACCTTCGGGTTGCCGGGGATCGAGTCGGGGAACGACACATTCGGGCGGATGCGGCCCTTGATGCGGCCGATGTAGCTGGCACTCGGCCCCGCGTTCTGCAAGGCGCTGCCCTTGGCGTTGGCATTTCCGGTGGCCCCGGCCAGGCTGGCGATGCGCTGCATTTGCGCCTCGCGCGCCTTGGCCAGTGCGGCGTCCTGCTTCTTCGCGGCAAGATCGGCCTGGGCCTTGTCGGCCTCGGCCTTGCGCTGCTTGGCGAGCTTGTCGGCGGCGAGTTGCTCCGCCTGTTCCTTCTTCCGTTTGTCTTCCAGCCGCTTGGCTTTTTCGATCGCAATCTGGGCGTCGGGCACCGGCGCTTCCTTGGCCACTGGCTTCACCGGCTCCGGCGTCGGCACGGGCTTCACGGGCCGCTGCGGCGAGGGTGGCGGCGGCGGTTCGGGCTCGGTCGCGCGCGGCGCGGCGATCTGCGGCACCGCAGCCCACAGCTCGGCCTCAATGCCCTCGGGCGGGCTGGCGTGCCAGTTCACGCCGAGCGACAACGCAACGATCAGCAGCGCATGCGCCACCAGGGCCAGCAGCAGGCCGCGGCCGAGCCCGGCCGGCGAACGCGGCATGAAGGCATCGCGGTTCAAGGTGGCGGCGGCCATGGTCATCGCGGTGCGCGCAGGCTCAGGCGCCGTTCTTCACCGACAGGCCGACGCGCTGCACGCCGGATTTCTGCAACCGGTTCATCACGTCGACCACCACCTGGTACTTGACCGACTGATCGGCCGAGATCACCACCGGAATGCTCGCGTCACCGGCCTGCAGGTCGCGCACGCGGCTGGCCACCTGGCCGAGCGCGACGGGCTGGCCTTCGTCTTTGCTGTCGAGGCGGATGCGCACCCGCTCGTCTTTGCCGACGATCAGCTCGACCACATGCTCGGGTCGCTGCTTGCTCTTGCCCACCGTCGGCAGATCGACCACGCCGGTAGTGATGAGCGGCGCACTGACCATGAAGATGATCAACAGCACCAGCATCACGTCGATGAACGGGACCATGTTGATCTCGCTGATCGTGCGGCGGCGCCCGCCGCCCCGGTGGCTGACGGCTGCCATCTCAGTTTCCCTCCATGCTTAGCGCGACCCGCTGCCTGCGTTCCTTGATGGCCGTTCTAAAGGAATTCGCAGCATGCGCTGGCCTGCGCGCGCGGATGCCGGGCGACCGGCTCCGCTCATGTCCTCCGGCCCGGTTCACCGCCCAGTCGCTACGGGCCGAGGCTATCCGGCCCTCCTCCTTGACTTCGCTGCGCCGGTCACCCGGCATCCGCCGCGGCGAAACACAGTTGCCTTCGACGGCCTTCAATCTGCACGGTCGTCGCCAGAGCGCTGGGGTGGGGTGCCGTGTGGAGTGAAGTGAAGGAGGAGGGCAGAATTGACTCACGAGAAGCGCTTGAGTCGACAACCGGCCCGGGGGACATGAACGGAACACTGCAGCCCGCCGCAGCGCTCGCGCGCCAGCAGGTGCCTGCAGCCTACTGCCTGCAAACGGCAGCAAAAAATCGCAAGCCAAAGTCGACACGGCGAGTTTCATCCTAGCGGCCTCCGGCCATCGTGGACGCTGGCGACGTGTTGGACGGCTGCGCCATGGGCTGGCCCAGGTTGCGCTGCAGGATGTTGGAGAACTCTTCGATGAAGGTTTCCATCTGGATCGCCAGGCGGTCGATGTCGCGGGCGAAGCGGTTGTAGGCGATCACGGCCGGGATCGCCGCGAACAGGCCGATGGCTGTTGCGACCAGCGCCTCGGCAATGCCGGGCGCCACGGTGGCCAGCGTCACCTGCGTCAGGTTCGCGAGGCCGATGAAGGCATGCATGATCCCCCACACCGTGCCGAACAGGCCCACATACGGCGACACCGAGCCCACCGAGGCGAGGAACGACAGGTTCGATTCGATCGTGTCGAGTTCGCGCTGGAAGCTGGCGCGCATCGCGCGGCGGGAGCCGTCGAGCAGCGCGCCCGAGTCAGTGACGCGGCGCTCGCGCAGCTTCATGAATTCGCGCATGCCCGAGGCGAAGATGCGCTCCATCGGCGCCGACGAGGTACTGCGCTTGGTGGCCTCGTCGTAGAGGTCGTTCAGGTTCTTGCCGGCCCAGAAGTCGCGCTCGAACTCTTCGTTCTCGGCGCGCACCTTGCGCAGGCCGAACAGCTTGCCGAAGATCACTGTCCAGCTCGCGAGCGACGTGATCAGCAGGCCCGCCATCACCAGCTGCACCACCAGACTGGCGTGCAGCACGAGGCTGAATATCGAAAGGTCTTGGTTCATGAGGGCTGTGGATTATTTCTGTGGAAGCACGCTGGTGATCGCGGTGGTGATAGCGCTCGGAATGCTGCGCGGCTGGAAGGTTCCGGGATCGACGCAGACGATGCGGATCGTGCCCTCGGTCAGCAACTCGTCGCCGCGCCAGGCCTGCTGGGCGAGGGTGATCGACGCGCGCCTGACTTCGGCGAGCTTCACGGTGATTCTGAGCAGATCGTCGAGCCGCGCCGGGCGACGGTAGCGCAGGGCCGTGTCGCTGACGACGAACATCGCGTCTTCGTGCAAGCGCAAGTGCTCCTGGCTGTGGCCGAGCGCGCGCAGCCATTCAGTGCGGGCGCGCTCGAAAAACTTCAGGTAGTTCGCATAGAAGACCACGCCACCCGCGTCGGTGTCTTCCCAGTAAATGCGCAGCGCGATCTCGAAATCAGACGTGTCGGTCATGACAGCACCTGTCGAAACCGGTGCATGGCTTGTTGCAGCTGCTCCATCGAGCTGGCGTATGACAGGCGCAGATAGCGCTGCGGTTCGTGGCGACCGAAGTCGCGCCCGGGCGTCACCGCGACCTGGGCGCGCTGCATCAAATCGAATGCGAAATCCCAGCTGCCACCGGGCAGGTGCGCGCTGTTTTCCCCGCAATGTGCCGAGCAGTCGGCCCAGACGTAGAACGCTCCATCGGGCTCGACCGGCACCGTCAAGCCGAGCGCGTTCAGCGCGGGCACCAGGTAGTCGCGGCGCGCGCGAAACGCCAACCGCCGCCGCTCGTACTCGGCGAGCGAGTCGGGCTCGAAGCAGGCCAGCGCTGCCTGCTGTGCGATGGTAGACGGGCAGATGAACAGGTTCTGCGCCAGCTTCTCGATGGCCGGCACCAGGACTTCGGGCACGACCAGCCAACCGAGCCGCCAGCCGGTCATGCTGAAGTATTTTGAGAAGCTGTTGATCGAGATCACATCGTCACCGTGGCGCAGCGCGGAATCGCTGAAGCGCTCGTCGTGGCTCAGGCCCAGGTAGATCTCGTCGACGATGGTGAAGCCGCCGCGTTCCCGCACCACGTCCAATATGCAGCCCATCTCGGCCGGGGCGATCGAGGTGCCGGTCGGGTTCGATGGTGAGGCCAGCAGCACGCCGCGGGTATGCGGTCCCCAGGCGTGCGCGACGGCTTCGGCATTCAGCTGAAAGCGATCGGCCGCGGCGGTCGGCAGCAGCACCGCGACGCCGTCGGCAGCGGCGACGAAATGGCGGTTGCAGGGGTAGCCGGGGTCGGGCAGCAGCACCTCGTCGCCGGGGTCGATCAACGCCAGGCAAGCCAGCTGCAACGCGGCCGAAGCGCCGGCAGTGATGACGATGCGTTCGGGCGCGATGTCGAGTGCGAACCGCTGCGCATACCAGCCGCTGATGCGCTCGCGCAGCGCCATCAGGCCGCAGGCGTCGGTGTACTGCGTGGCGCCGTCGCGGATCGCGCACTGCGCGGCAGCCTGCACCAAGGGCGGGGCGGTGAAGTCGGGCTCGCCGATGTTCATAAAGATCATCGGCCTGCCACCTCGCTGCGGGTCGCACAGCGCACTGCGCGCCAGCACCGACGCGGCCTTGGCGCATTCCATCACGTAGAACGGCTCGATGAAACCCAGACGGCGCGACAGGCGTGGCGACGGCCTCATGTCGACGGTGTGCGGTGCCGCCGCTTTAACGCCGGGCCGCCCGCGCCGCCTCGACCTCGGCCGGCCGCAGGTCGGCAGCGGTCTTGTCGATAACGCCGTTGACGTATTTGTGACCGTCGGTACCGCCGAAGATTTTGGCCAACTCGACCGCCTCGTTGATGACCACGCGGTATGGGATGTCGAGACAGTGCGTCAGCTCGTAGGCGCCGATCATCAGCACGCCATGCTCGATGGGCGACAGTTGGCTGGTTTGCCGATCAACATGTCGCGCCAGCGCCATGTCGATCGTCGCCGCCTCATTGATACAGCCGTGCAACAGCGTCTCGAAATGCGCGGCGTCACAGCGCTCGAAGCCCTCGTGTTCGCGCACGTGCGCATCGATCACGGCGGCCCGCTCGCCCGACAGCAGCCATTCATACAAGCCCTGCAGCGCGAGTTCGCGCGAGCGGCGGCGGGTCGATCTCTGCGATGCCTTCTTCGCTGCGGGGCGACCCACCGGACTGGGCAGCGCGGCGTCGGTTTTCAGTTCGGTGTCGGTCACGACAGGTCTTCCAGCAGCCGCGCCATCTCGATCGCCACCCGGGCGGCATCGCGGGCCTTGGCTTCGGCGCGTTCCCAGGCCTGGGCATCGTCCTCGACGGTCAGGATCGCATTGGCCACCGGCAGTTGGTGATCGAGCGAGACGCGGGTGAGGCCAGCGGCGCTTTCATTGGCCACCAGTTCGAAGTGGTAAGTCTCGCCGCGGACGATGCAGCCGATGGCGATCAGTGCATCGAAGTCGTCGCTGTCGGCCATTGCCATCAGCGCGACGGGAATTTCCAGCGCACCGGGCACGGTGACGTGCTCGATCAGTTCCACGTCGACGCCCAAGCGGCGCAGCTCGGCGATGCACACCGTGGCCATGCGCTCGGTGATGTCGGCGTTGAAGCGGGCTTGCACGATGCCGATGTGCAGATCGCTGCCATCGAGGTCTTCAGCGGCGGGTTGGCCCTGGTCAGCGAGTTGCATGGGGTACTTGGGTCACCTGGGTTACTTGTGTCAAGGGAATCGGGTTCATCAGTGGAGGGCTGCGTCAGCGGCGACGAAGCCGGTGACTTCGAGGCCGTAGCCGACCATGCTGGGCATGCGGCGTGGGCTGCCCAGCAACTTCATTTTGGCCACGCCCATCTCGCGCAGGATCTGCGCGCCGATGCCGTAGGTGCGCAAATCCATTTGGCTCTGCGGCCGTGCGCCACTGTCGCCGCGCGGTGTCAGCTTGTCGCGCAGCGGGCCGGTGCCTTCGCCGCAGTTCAGCAACACCGCGATGCCGCGCTCGCTGGCTTGCAGCATCGTGAGCGCCCGCGGCAGCGGCCACGAGTGGACGTTCGGCCCCACGTCGAGCAGGTCCATCACCGACAGCGGCTCGTGCACCCGCACCAGCACCTCGTCTCGGTGCGTCCAGTGGCCGTGCGTCAGCGCCATGTGCAGGCCGCCGGTGCGGTCGATGAACGAGGTGCAGTCGAAGCTGCCTTGCTCGGTCACCAGTACGCGCTGGCCGACGCGTTCGATCAACGTCTCGTTGCGGCTGCGGTATTCGATCAGGTCGGCAATGGTGCCGATCTTCAAGCCGTGCTGCTGGGCAAAGACTTCGAGGTCGGGCAGGCGGGCCATCGTGCCGTCGTCGTTCATGATCTCGCAGATCACCGCGGCGGGCGTCAGCCCGGCCATCGCCGACAGGTCGCAGCCGGCTTCGGTGTGACCGGCGCGCATCAGCACGCCACCGTCCTGCGCCTGCAGTGGAAAGATGTGGCCGGGCTGCACCAGATCACCCGGCTTCGCGTCGCGGGCGACGGCTGCCTGCACGGTACGTGCGCGGTCGGCGGCCGAGATGCCGGTGGTCACGCCTTCAGCAGCCTCGATCGACACAGTGAAGGCGGTGCCGTGCTTGGTGCCGTTGCGGCTGGCCATCGGTGGCAGTTGCAGGCGCTCGCAGCGTTCGCGGGTCAAGGTCAGACAAATCAGGCCGCGCCCGAAGCGCGCCATGAAGTTGACCGAGTCGGCTGTCGCGTGCTCGGCGGCCATCACCAGATCGCCTTCGTTTTCGCGGTCTTCCTCATCGACGAGGATGACCATTCGGCCTGCGGCCAGCTCCGTCAGGAGCTCGGGAATCGGGGATATCGACATCGGTCGATTGTAGGTGGCGGGGCCCTGCACCCTGAGTGCAACCCCCCTGTGGAACGCCGAGACCTACTCCGGGTGCAGCCCTGCGCTCAGACAGGGCGCACCGCTGGCGCGACCGATTGCATGCGCTCGACGTAGCGGGCGATCAGATCGACCTCCAGATTGACCGCTGCGCCGACGCTCAAGTGGCCGAGTGCGGTGTTGTCGATCGTGTGCGGAATCAGGTTGATGCTGATCTCGCAAGCGGCGGCGGCGTCTGTCATGGGGTCCACCAAGCGATCCACCACGCGGTTGACCGTGAGGCTCACGCCGTTGACGGTGATCGAGCCCTTGTAGGCGAGGAATTTCGCGAGCACGAGCGGAACGTCGAGTTGCAAGGTCCACGACTCGCCGACCGCTGCGAAGTGGGTCACCCGGCCAACGCCATCAACATGCCCGCTGACCAGGTGGCCGCCCAGCCGGTCGTTGGCACGCAGCGCTTTTTCGAGGTTGACCGGGCCAGTCGCGGTCAACCCGGCGGTCTTGTCCAGGCTTTCGGCCGAGACATCGACGGTGAAGACATCGCGGGCCGCATCGAAAGAGGTCACCGTCATGCAGGCGCCGTTGATGGCGATGCTGTCGCCCAGGCCGACATCGGCGAGGTACCGCGGCGGTGTGGCAATGGTCAGCTGCTTGCCGTGGGAGATGTCGGCGCCCAGGGCGCGCACGTCGGAGACCCGGCCGACGCCGGTGATGATGCCGGTGAACATCGCTCGATTGTCTCAGCCGCGGTGTTTATCTGTTTGCGGCCGGGCCAGCACGCGCAGGTCGTCGCCGATGCGGTCGATCTGGTGGAAGCGCAGGGCCACCGCGTCGGCCAGGTCGTTCAGCGGGCCGAACGACGCGATGTCGAGCCCTGCGCCGAGCAGCTTCGGTGCGAGGTAGATCAGGTATTCGTCGACCAACTGCTCGCGCACGAAGGAGCCGTTGAGCTTGCGCCCGGCCTCGACATGCAGCTCGTTGACGCCGCGTGTGGCGAGGTCGGTCAGCATCGCAGCCAGATCGACCTTGCCGTTGGCGTTCGGAAACTGGGCGACTTCGATGCCACGTTTTGCGAAAGCGGTGCGGCGCTCTGCGCAGGAGTTGGCCGCGTAAACCAGCACCGAGCCCGGCGCGTCGAAGATGCGGGCATCGAGAGGCGCATCGAGCCGTGAATCGACGACGACGCGCAGCGGCTGTCGGGGTGTGGGTACGAGCCGCACATCGAGCCGCGGGTTGTCTTCGCGCACGGTGCCGACGCCGGTGAGCACCGCACTGGCGCGGCGCCGCCACGCGTGGCCATCGGTGCGGGCTGCTTCACCGGTGATCCATTGGCTGACGCCGTTGGGCAGCGCGGTGCGCCCGTCGAGCGAGGCCGCGACCTTCAACCGCACCCAGGGGCGACCGCGCTCCATCCGCGAGAAAAACCCAATGTTGAGTTCGCGCGCGACCTCTGCCTCTACGCCGCTCGTTACCTCGATGCCAGCGGCCCGCAAGCGCGCTGCGCCGCGCCCTGCCACCAGCGGGTTCGGGTCTTTGATCGCCATCACGACGTGGCCCACGCTGGCTTGCACCAACGCATCGCAGCACGGTGGCGTGCGGCCGTGGTGGGCGCAAGGTTCGAGCGTGACGACGACGGTCGCTCCTCGCACCGAGTGGCCGTGGTGTGCCGCGTCGCGCAGCGCCATCACTTCGGCGTGCGGTCCGCCAGCTTGTTGCGTGTGGCCGCGGCCGATCACCGCGCCGTCGGCCGCAACGATCACGCAGCCCACCCGCGGGTTCGGCTCACTCAGCGCGATGGACTGCTCTGCCAGCGCCAGCGCTTCGGTCATCCAGCGCTCTTGTGGGCCAGCGGTGTCGGCAGGTGTCGAGCTCATCGGCAGCGGTGGGTGGTGTCAGGGTTGGTGTGGAGCGGTGGTGATCGGCGACGCGTCAGCCACCTCACGGGCATCGATTCTCGTGGCTGTGCCGCCCGGGCAGGCTTGATCGCCCCGGATCACCAGAAAGTTCTGCTGCAGCAGCGACCGGTCAACGGCGGTGTACGTGGCCGGATGCTCTTCGTTGCGGTCGATCAGGCCGCTGTGGTCCACGTCCGTCGTGTAGCGGCATACCTTGCGATCCGCACCACTCGTGCCGATCTCCCAGCCCAGCGGCACGAGGTTGCTGCGCCCCGACCAGCGCCCGGCAGCGCCGGTGATCGGCACCACGCACTGGTAAGCGACGTAGCGCTCACCCTGCTCACTCCATTCGGCGACACCGACGCTGGCTGGCATCGCCAGCAGCGGCACCGCCTCGCGGCGGATGCCGTCGGCGCTGCGGTATTGCACGGTCTTCAGTGCTTCGGTGCTGCATGAAGGCGACGCGGCGTTGGCCACACCCGTCAGCGTGACCGACAGTGCCACGTCGAGCGGTAGGTCATTGGCGTCATCAGGGGTCGGTGGGGTCGCATTCGAGAAGCGCACGGTGCCGCTCAGCCACAAGCCGCGCAGCTCGCTGCAATGGGTCAGGTCAGCGGCGCTCAGCTGCGTGGTCGTTCGATCGCTGGCCACGTCGGTGCAGCGTTGCGTCACCTGCGCGCTCGGGTTGTCGAACACGTAGGCGATGGTGCTTGCGCCTGGCTTCAACACACTGCGCCCGTCGCCGAGGTGCTTCGCGTTTAAAGGGATTCCGGGCGCCCGTGCATAGCCGCTGGCGGGCGTGATCAGGCTGGGCGCCACCGTCAGCGCACCCGCCAGCGCGGGGCTGACGCCTGCGACCACGGCGTTCAATACCGCCTGCTGCGCGCTGCCGTCACGGGCTGTCCAGGCGACGCTGACGGTGGCCGCTTTCAGGCGTGCCGAGCTGCTGTCGTCGATCTGCCGAGTCAGCTGGAACACGGTGTTGAGTGCGGCACCGTTCAAGTGGTCGACCGACGACGTGACGGTCTCGATGCGTTCATAGGGCGTCGTGCCGGAAGCGGCAGCGTCGGCTTGCAGGTGCGCGAAGGAGCGCAGCGACTCGATGTCTTCTTGCGCGATGCGTATCGCGTCGGAGCGTTGACGCGCCATGTCGGCCTGCGCCTGCAGATGGAGCTGCAGTGTTGCCATTGACAGCACACCTGCGGCCAGCACCAGGAAGGCGAGCAACGCTTCGACGAGCGTGACGCCGCGCTGGCGGTGTGCGCTGCGGCGCGGACGGGCCAAAGGAGAAATGAGCGGTGGCGCCATTAAAAATCCCTCCAGCTGCCGGGTACGCGGGCATAGCTTCCGGTGTGCCGCTGCAGCGCACGCAGCATGGCCGCGTCGTAGTGCAGGTCGGGCGCGCCGTTGCCGCGGTAGGTCGATGCCGAGATGAGCGCGCCCCGCACCCGCGCCTGCGGGCCGCTGCTGTCGTCCCAGCGGATGTCGGTGGCGTACACCAGGCCGTACAGCGTCAGGTCGCCGCTCAAGGTCAGCGTGCCATCGGCGACCAGAACCACCGGTTGCGCGGGCGAGCCGAGTGTCACCGGGCCGGTCAGTCGCGCGTCGCCGGTGATCGAGACCATGCGGTTGGCCGCCACGCCGTCGATTGCCGCGGCCACCCGCACGGCGCACTCGCTGCGGCAGTCGATTGCCTGCACTGCGGCGTGGCTGTTCCAGCTGGCTTTGTCCACGCCGAAGTGGCTGGCGAACAGGCGGTCGCTGTCGAGTGATGCCAGTGCTGCGTCCGGGGCCGAAACCGAGGCACCGGCCGCGCCGCCCGGCGCCGTGCTCAGCCGCAGCGCCGAGCCGATCAGGCTGCCGCCCGCGCGCACGGTGGTGCCGCCCGAGGCGACATCGAGGTTGTGCACGCCGAGTGCGGCCGTGCCCACATCGACCGAGCCCTGCGCTGTCAGCGCGGCGGTCGGCGCGACCCGCAGCCCAGGCAGCAAGCCCAACACCACCTGCAGGTGCGCCGTCGCATCGGGGTGCCCCGCAGCGCCGGGGCGGCACGGCCCGTCGGCGCTGGAACAGCCGGTCGAGGTGATGCGGATCACACCCGGCTGCGCCTCGGCACTGAACTGCACCGCAAACGCCGGATGCGGCAGGCCGTCGTCAGCGTCCACCGCACCGAACGACGGCAAGCCGTTCGAGGGGCAGCTGCACGACCATCCCGCCGCGGCGCGCACGCAGACCGCTTGCAGCGCGACGGGGGTGGCGCCCGACATCCAGCGCACCGGTGCCAGCCGGCCGGTGTCGAAGGCGGACTGCACGAAGCGCTCGCGAAACGAGACTTCGGTGGCGTCGGCACTCGGCAGGCACAGCGCGTCGATGCGCTGCGGTTGATTCAACAGCGCGATGGCCCATTCGATCCCCGCTTCGGCCGCTTCGAAGGCCTGCGCCGCACGGTATTGGTTGGCCGCTGCGCGCTGCTCGAACAGCACCCCTCGATTGGCGTAAGCGGCCACCACGCACATCGCGAAAAACAGCAGCAGGGTGACGGCCAGCGCCGCGACGCCACGCTGGCGATGCATGGTGTGCGTGGTGAGGATGGATGGCGCCATGACTGCTCTCACGCCGGGCAGTGGCCGGTGATGGTGTCGTTGCGCAGCCGCACGCGGGTGCGCACGCTGCGCACGGCGGTGGATTCGCCCAGGCCTTGCGCCGTCAGCGCCAGCACCAGGCTGCGCACATGCAACTGCGGCGGGCAGCTCAAGTCGGCAGTGGGGCACGGCGCGGTGCACGAGCCTGCCAGGCTGCGCAGCTCTTCGGTCGGCGTGATGTCGAAGCGGGTGACGCGCGTCGTCGTGCTGTCGGTCATCGCCTGCCAGGGCGAAGTGCCCAGCTGCAGCTCCAGCACGCCGTTGCGCAGCCGGTAGCCGAACTGCTCGTTGTCGTCGACGAGGTCGTTTTCCAGCGCGTCACGGGAGTAGCGAAAGGCGACGGTGGAGACCGAGGTCGTCATCGCGGTGTAGGGGTTGACCACCGGGCCGGGCGCGCCGGCAATCGCCTCTCGCTGCCACACGCCGTGATCGGCCGCACCCCAGTAGCCGACGCGTCGCAGGTCGCGCGCCATCAGGTCGGTGGTGGCGCGCAGGTCCTGCATTAGGCGGCTTTGCGCGATCAAGGTGCGGCTCTCGCGCAGGTGGATCAGCAGCGTCGCCAGGCTGGCGCCGGCGATGAACAAGCCGATCGTGAGGCCGATCAGCAGCTCGACCAGTGACACCCCGGCCTGCCGCCGTGCGCGATGCGTCGCCATCGGGCTCATTTCACAGCCTCCAGCAGCGGCTGTTGACGGCCGCGGCGTTGTCGGCCGCCTCGGTGGCCCCGGAGGCATGGACGACGTTGAGCCCGTCGACGGTGAGCCGCAGGTGTCGGCAGCGCGTGTCCTGCTGCTGGCTGCCGATGGCCGACGCATGCACTACATAACCGTCGGCGGACGGGGCCAGCACCGCGATGTCGTAGTGCCGGGACGGCGACGCCGTGCCGAGGCCCAGCTGCGACAGTTCGCCGTAGCTCGGGTGTTCCGAGCGGAACCGCTCTTGCTGCAGCTGCACCTTCATCAGCGCGAGCAAGGCGTCCGAGCGCCGGGTGCTGGCCACCGTGCTGCTGAAGGCCGGGTAGGCGATCGACGACAGCACGCCGACGATGGCAACGCAGATCATCAACTCGATCAGCGTGAAGCCTCGCGCATGGCGGTGTGGGTGTGGGCATGGGTGGGGTCGTTGCGGAATCGATGCGAGCAGTGACATGGCGGTCTCCTCGGTGGGTGAAAGATCAGCAGGTGCGCAATCCCGGCAAAGCCGGACTGCCGCTGGGCGTGCAGCTACGCACGCGCCCCAGCACGTTGACGATGTGATGGACCGAGCCTGCCGTTGCCGACACCACCCGCAGCGTGCCGGTGGGGGTGCTGGTGCCGTGCAGCGGGTCGAACAGGATGGATGACACATTGGCCTGCACGCTCAGGCCGCTCGAAGCGGGCAGGCTCACCGTTTTCAGCTGCACCGCATCGCCGGTGCAGACGGCGGCCGTCGTGTTCGCAGTGCAGGCGCACTGGTTGCGCGCACCGCTGTGCACCACGTAGCAGCTGCCCCAGGTGGCGCTGTAGAAGCTCAGGCGCAGCGGCTCGTTGCGCCATATCGATGCGCTGCGTACGAACTGCACGTCGGTGGCCAGCTGGGCTGCCAGACCCGCCAGGCGCTGGCGTTCGATCAGTCCGCTGAAGCTGGGAGCAGCACTGCAGACCAGCACCGCGAGGACGGCCAGCGTGATGCACGCCTCGATCAGCGTGACGCCGCACTGGCGTGTCGTTTTTGGGGGCGTGTGATGCAGCGAGTCCATGGGCTCACTGTAGGAATCACGCTGCGGTAGCGCGACCCCTGGAGGTGGGGTCGCGCCGTCCTCGGGGGAGGGCCCTCACTCGGGGGTGGACACTGCGGCTGCAACTGCCCAGCGGCGGTGGGCTTGTGCGCAGGCGCTCAGATGTCGCGGATCAGCTGCCGGAATTCGTCGACGTCTTCGAAGCTGCGGTAGACCGAGGCAAAGCGCACGTAGGCGACCTTGTCGATGCGCTTGAGCTCGCGCATCACCAGCTCGCCCAGCCGCGTCGACGGCACCTCCTTGGCGCCGCTGTTGAGAATTTTTTCCTGCATGCGTTCGAGCGCTGCGTCGATCTGCTCGACGCTGACCGGCCGCTTGCGCAGCGCCAGCGTCATCGACGCACGCAGCTTCGAAAGATCAAACTCGGCGCGCGTGCCGTCCTTCTTGACCACGGCCGGCAGTGCGATCTCGGCGCGCTCATAAGTGGTGAAACGCTTGTCGCAGCTGTGGCAGCGGCGACGGCGGCGCACCACGTCGCCCTCGTCGGATTCACGTGTTTCGACGACCTGCGTGTCTTCGTGGCTGCAATAGGGACAACGCATGTGAAAAAGCCCGTCGCTGCGAGTTCAACAGGACGGGCCGGAATCAATCAGCACACCGACGCCCGGAGCTTCAGCGGTACACGGGAAAGTCGCGCGTCAGTGCCGCGACCTTGCTGCGCACTGTGGCCAGGTTCGACTCGTCGTGCGGATGGTCGAGCACATCGGCGATGAGGTGGGCGGTGAGGCGCGTCTGCTCTTCCTTGAAGCCGCGCGTGGTCAGCGCCGGTGTGCCCAGTCGGATGCCGCTGGTGACCATCGGCTTTTGCGGGTCGTTCGGGATGCCGTTCTTGTTGCAGGTCATGTGCGCCAGACCGAGCACCGCTTCGGCTTCCTTGCCGGTCAGGTTCTTCGGTCGCAGATCGACCAGCATCACATGGCTTTCGGTGCGGCCGCTGACGATGCGCAGGCCGCGCGAGATCAGCGTTTCGGCGAGCACCCGGGCGTTCGTCACCACCTGCTGCTGGTAAACCTTGAATTCCGGCGCCAACGCCTCCTTGAAGGCCACCGCCTTGCCGGCGATCACGTGCATCAACGGGCCGCCCTGCAGACCGGGAAACACCGCGCTGTTGATCTTCTTCTTCGCGATGTCCTCGGAGTTCGTCAGCACGATGCCACCACGCGGGCCGCGCAGGCCCTTGTGGGTGGTCGAGGTCACCACGTCGGCGTGCGGCAGCGGGTTTGGGTAGACGCCCGCGGCGATCAAGCCTGCGTAGTGCGCCATGTCGACCATGAAATGCGCACCGATGGCTTTCGCCACCTTGGCGAAGCGCTCGAAATCGATGCGCAGCGCGTAGGCCGAGGCGCCGGCGATGATGAGCTTGGGCTTGTGCTCGTGCGCCAGCCGTTCCATCGCGTCGTAGTCGATTTCTTCCGCGGCGTTCAGGCCGTAGCTCACCACTTTGAACCACTTGCCGCTCATATTCAGCGGCATGCCGTGCGTCAGGTGGCCACCTTCGGCGAGGCTCATGCCCATGATGGTGTCGCCGGGCTGCAGCAGCGCGAAAAACACCGCCTGATTGGCCTGCGAGCCGGAGTTGGGCTGCACGTTGGCGTAACCCGCGCCGAACAGTGCCTTCAACCGGTCGATGGCAAGCTGCTCAGCGATGTCGACGAACTCGCAGCCGCCGTAGTAGCGCTTGCCGGGGTAGCCCTCGGCGTACTTGTTGGTCAGTTGGCTGCCTTGGGCCTGCATCACCGCGGGCGAGGTGTAATTTTCCGAGGCGATCAGCTCGATGTGGTCTTCCTGGCGCTGGTTTTCGCGCTGGACGACTGACCACATCTCGGGGTCGATGTGGGCGAGCGTGGACAAGGTGCGGTCGAACATGACAACGATCCTCAATGACGGAAACAGGAAAGAAACACCAGATTACAGCACCGCGCACCCCGTGTCGGCCAGCGACACGCCGATGCCCGCGAGAATGGATGTGAGATGGTGCCGACCGCGGTGACGGACGCGTATCGGCAGACGTCTAAGGCAGACGCCTACTTCAGCGCGGCGACTTGGTCGGCGACTGGCGGCTGGGCAGCGTCGTCTGCAGGTGCAGGCAAGGCGACCGGCTCAACTGCGGCGGCTGCCGACGGCGCGGTCACATTTGGGGCGTTGTAAGCCACCATTCTTCCGCTTGCCACCGCCTGCAAGTGCAACTGCTCCGCCAGCACCTTGGCGGCGTAGCCACCATCGTGTTCCAGGTTCGCCGCACCGACATAAAACCGCAAACCTGCCTCGATACTGCCTGCGCGGGCAATGCATTCCTTGAGCACCTGCACGCCGACGCGCAGATTGGTGACCGGATCGAAGGCCGCAAAGGTGCCTCCGAAGGCTTCGTACTTGTCGTCGTGGATGCGGGTCATCACCTGCATCAGCCCTTGTGCGCCGACAGTGCTCTGAGCGAAAGGGTTGAAACTCGATTCAATCGCCATGATCGCCAGGATCAGTGTCGGATCCAGACCGACGCGGGCGCCGACCTGCCATGCCTCGGTGACCAGTCGACTGACGGGCTCGGGCGCCACCTTGTAGCGCCGTGACAGCCACTGCGCGACGGCCGCCTGCTGGCGCGTCAGCTCCTTCGGGTCGCTGGCGGTGGCGCGCGCGATGGCGTCGGGGTCTTTCAAGTCGCTGGCCAACTGCTCGACGGGATCGGTGCGTGCCAGTTGCCGCGCCTGCAACCAACCCAGCGCCTGCAACTCGACGGTGTGGCGCAATTCAGAACGGCCTGCCACGAACACGACCAACGCCACCGCAATCAGGCCCAGCAAGGCCAGTGTGTTGTGGCTGACTTCAAGCAGGCCGTTGCCCACGTCTTTCAGGAACACGGCGGCGGAGCGCGCCGAAGCGCAGCCCCACTGCTGAACTGTCGAAGAAAACTTCTGAACGATGAACATCACTCTCTTGCCTCTCGGCCCGATGCAGGCGCAAGCCCGTCGGGATAGTTCGATCGGCGCGCCGAACATAATCGGTCGCGCTGCCGGTTGGGGCCGACCTTCATGACGGCACGGCCCGATGTGAATTCGCTCGATCCCAGTCTGATGAATGCCTGCAGAAACTAGGGTAACTACTCATTAAGCACCAACGAACGAAATTCTAAAAAGCAAAAACATAACTGGTCAACCATTAGAGAGCGCCCTCTAACTACGAATAGATATGAAATACCGTGACCTCCGAGAATTTTGCGCCGGTCTGGAAGCCGTCGGCGAGCTCCGGCGCGTCGCTGAGCCCCTGTCGGCGCGGCTGGAGATGACGGCGCTCAGCGATCGGGTGCTGCGCGCTGGTGGTCCGGCGCTGTGGTTCGAGCAGCCCCTCGATTCGGGGGGGCGTTACAAAATTCCGGCCTTGACAAACCTGTTCGGAACCACGAAGCGTGTGGCGATGGGCATGGGTGCGGCCGATGTTGGGGAGCTGCGCGACATCGGCCGCGTGCTCGCCAGCCTGAAGGAGCCCGAGCCGCCGAAGGGCTTGAAAGACACCGGCCGGCTGCTGCATTTGGTCAAATCGCTGTGGGACATGAAGCCGACTGTGGTGCGCCAAGCGGCTTGCCAACAGGTGACTTTTGTACTTCCGCTAATTTTCTCCAGAGAACGATGCATGTGATGTCTGGCATGTTAAATAAAGATAAAAGTTTCGCAATCGAGTTTTGGAACGTTGAACTTTCTTTTATCCGCAAAAGACCGAAACTTTTTCTTGACTTCAAGATATTTCCAAAGACTTTAAACCGCTTTCAACTCCTCAACGATCCAGAGAAAACATTTCTCGTGTTATCAGAGACGGAAACATAAAATTTGACATAAAGAAAATATTATCGCGCGCCGCTGAGGCTTGTTGATGACATGGAGAAGATGAAATCGATGATTACCCTCGAGCGTAATCCCTCAGTGCGTTCATTTGCCTCTGCAACCGCACACGGGACAATTTATTCGATCCTCGCCCATTCCGGCTTGCTTTTGTGACAAAACGAGAAAAATATTAACAACGCAACTCCTCTCAAACGTCTCCGATTTCCAGCAGTTTTCGTGTCTCAACCCGATGTAGTTCATGTTTTGTGTGTCGCATGTCTGCTGGAGGCGTAGCAGACTTGCATACACAATTACTTTCTCTTTTGTGATTTCGGCTGACAATGAATAATAATGATGGAAGATTTAGAGAGAAATCACTTCGAGTTTCGTCAACATCGTCCCGCAATCTTCATTTGTGAGATTCATCATCAAAATTTCTATTTGCGCCACGTTCGTTGAGGACGATAACGATGAAATATTAAATCTTTGGAGAAATCGCGTCGAAAGTTGGCGGAGTTTTTCAATATTGCTTTATTCTCCTGCAGCATCTGCTTCCTGTTCCGTCTCCTTCGACATTAACTAATTTAT
>JANPNF010000282.1:0-4860 GCA_031427315.1 Burkholderiales bacterium
CGCGCTCGCTCCTGGCCGCCCCGGTGTCGTCGACCTGTACGCGATCACTTTCGCGCCGTATGCCGATGAAGACGTGTTCAGCAACGAAGCCACGCTGGTGACCGAGCTGATGCGCAGCCGCTTCGACGCGCAGCAGCGCCTGGTACATCTGCAGAACCATGCGCGCAGCGTCGCCGAGTTGCCGTGGGCCACGCCGCTGAACCTGCACCGCACGATTCAACGCTTGGCGGCGCTGATGGACCGCGACGAAGACATTCTGTTCATCCACCTGACCTCACACGGCGCGCGCGACGGACAGCTGGCCGCCAGCTTCGATCCGCTGGCGGTCGATTCGGTCACGCCACAGCAACTCAACACCTGGCTCGATGAAGCCGGCGTGCGCTACCGGGTGATCTCGATCTCGGCCTGCTACTCAGGTTCGTGGGTCGCCCCCCTGGCAGGCCCTGGCACGCTGGTGATGACGGCGGCCGACGCCGACCACACCTCCTACGGCTGCGGCAGCCTGTCGCCGCTGACCTTTTTCGGCCGTGCGATGTACGACGAACAGCTGCGCCACACCCATTCGTTCGAGGCCGCGTTTGCCGCTGTGCGCCCGGTGATCGCCCAGCGCGAAAAAGAGGCCGGCAAGACCGACGGCTACTCGAACCCGCAGATCGCCGTCGGCGTGTCCATCCGCGGCCCGCTGCTGAGCTTGCAGCAACGGTTGGACGCCATGCCGGCGGCGGCGCGCTGACCGCCCGCATCCCGCCCGGCATGGCGGCCGCGCTTCCTACAATCGGACTGCTTCCGGCATGGCAAATTTCAACCCTTCACAGGCACCGCGACGGTGTGACGCATGAGCATCAAGAGCGACAAGTGGATCCGCCGCATGGCCGAGACGACAGGGATGATCGAGCCCTTCGAGCCTGGCCAGGTGCGCCAGTCGGCCGACGGCCAGAAGATCGTCAGCTACGGCACCAGCAGCTACGGCTACGACATCCGCTGCGCGCCCGAATTCAAGGTGTTCACCAACATCTACAGCACCGTGGTCGACCCGAAAAACTTCGACGAGAAGAGCTTCGTCGACATCAACGCCGATGTCTGCGTGATCCCGCCCAACAGCTTCGCGCTGGCGCGCACGCTCGAATACTTCCGCATCCCGCGCAATGTGCTGACCATCTGCCTGGGCAAGTCGACTTATGCGCGCTGCGGGATCATCGTCAACGTCACACCCTTCGAGCCCGAATGGGAGGGCTATGTGACACTCGAATTCAGCAACACCACGCCGCTGCCGGCCAAGATCTATGCGGGAGAGGGCTGTGCGCAGGTGCTGTTCTTCGAGAGCGACCCGGA
Organism: Burkholderiales bacterium; assembly: GCA_031427315.1. Taxonomy (GTDB): domain Bacteria; phylum Pseudomonadota; class Gammaproteobacteria; order Burkholderiales; family Burkholderiaceae_C; genus PBB1. The sequence goes on from JANPNF010000282.1 coordinate 1,333, forward strand.
CGACGTTTGCGAAACCAGCTACAAAGACCGCGGCGGCAAGTACCAGGGTCAAAAAGGCGTGACACTGCCGAAGACCTGAACGGCCGGTTCTGGCCACGCATTCCGGAGGTGTCGCGATGAAATGGGAAGGCAACCGAGAGAGTGACAACGTCGAAGACGCGCGCTCTGATGGTGGTGGAGGCGGAGGCGGCGGCTTCCGCCTGGGCGGTGGGCGCAACATCGGCATCGGTTCGATCGTGGTGGCGCTTCTGGGCGGCTGGATCTTCGGCATCAACCCGCTGACGATTCTGGGTGTGCTCGACGGCGGCTCGGGCGGCGTGGCGCCGCAGGTGCAGCAGGCGCCTGCTGCCAGGCCGCCGGCCAACGACAAGCAGGCCGCGTTTGTGGCCACCGTGCTGGCTGACACCGAAGACGTGTGGAAGGCGCAGTTCACGCAGGCCGGTTCGGTCTACGAAGAGCCGAAGTTGCGGCTGTTCCGCGGCCGCGAGCCGACCGCCTGCGGGCAGGGCGACGCCGCGATGGGCCCGTTCTACTGCCCCGGCGACCGCAAGGTCTACATCGACATCGCCTTCTTCGACACGCTGTCGCAGCGCTTGGGCTCACCTGGCGATTTCGCGCAGGCCTATGTGATCGCGCACGAAGTCGGCCACCATGTGCAGAACCTGCTGGGCATCACCAACAAGGTCGATGCCATGCGCGGGCGCGTCAGCGAGGCCGAGCAGAACGCACTGAGTGTTCGCATTGAGCTGCAGGCCGATTGCTTTGCCGGCGTGTGGGCGCACGATTCGCAAAAGAGCAAGGGCTGGCTCGACAACGGCGACATCGAAGAAGCGCTGAACGCCGCCAGCCGCATCGGAGATGACACGCTGCAGCGCCAGTCACGCGGCACCATCGTGCCCGAGAGCTTCACCCACGGCACCAGCGCCCAGCGCGTGACATGGTTCCAGCGCGGGCTGCAGGGCGGCAGCCTGCAGCAGTGCAATACGTTCGACAAGAAGGCGTTGTAGGCAAGGGCGAAGCGGATGGAGGGCGCGCTTCAGTGCGTGCATGGCGGTCCCAATGAACCTCAAACCCAGCCAAGAATCCATTCGCTGCCGCACGCCCAGGCCATCCACAACAGACCGGTCGTGGCAACCAGCGCCACCCCCGACATCAGAAGCCCCAAGATCACTGCAACCCCATCGCGAAACACCAGCCCCAGCCCGATGACTACCAACGCCAGGGCAGGCAGCAGGTTGCCAAACGGAGTCGGCATCACAACGATGGCGGCCATCAGCCCAACGGCGAGCGCAGTCGGCGATCTCTGCCCTGCGGTGGCGAGGTGGCTCAGCCGGGCTCTGGCAGGGCGCACAGTGGCCCCGCCACATGGCGACTGCCAACGCTGCCATCCCCAGTCCGAGCACTGTGCCCACGCCGGGCACCGGCAGCAGGCAGGGCATGGCCAGCAAAAGGAGCAGCGTCCCGTGGGTGTCGGGGCCGTGGGCTTGGGCCATTGCACGCATCGACACCCGCTCCTCCTGGATGCCAGAGGCTGCGTCGCGCAACCGCTGCACGATCGGCGGCGTCATGTGGGCTCGGCACAAGCGTGCTGCGCGCGTGTCTTCCACAGCGACACCAGCACGCCACCGGCAATCAGGCCGAAAGTGACGCTCAGTGAAATCACCGCCGGCATCTTGCCGATGATGCCCACCAGGAAGATCTTGCTGCCGATGAACACGAGCACCAACGCCAGGGCGTACTTCAGATATTTGAAGCGGTGGATCATTGCGGCGAGCGCAAAGTACAGCGCGCGCAGGCCGAGGATGGCGAAAATGTTGCTGGTGTAGACGATGAACGGGTCGGTGGTGATCGCGAAGATCGCCGGCACCGAGTCGACCGCGAAGACCAGGTCGACGAACTCCACCAGCACGAGCGCGAGCAGCAGCGGCGTGGCAAATCGCTCGACTTTGCCGGTGGCTGGGTCGGGCTCTCGCACCCAGAAGGCGTTGCCGCGCAGGCCGTCGGTCACGCGCATGCGACGCTTCAGGAATTTCAACAACGGGTTGTTCGCGATATCCGGCATGTGGTCGGCAATGATCCACATCTTGATGCCGGTAAAGATCAGGAATGCGCCGAACAAGTAGAGCACCCAGCTGAATTGGCTCACCAATGTGGCGCCCAGGCCGATCATGATGGCGCGCAGCACGATCACGCCCAGGATGCCCCAGAACAGCACCCGGTGCTGGTACTGCCGCGGGATCGCGAAGAAGCCAAAGATCAGCGCGATGACGAACACGTTGTCCATCGACAGCGACTTCTCGATCATGAAACCGGTGTAGTAATCCATGCCGCTTTGCGCGCCGAGGTACCACCACACCCACGCGCCGAACAGCAGCGCAACGCTGATGTAGCCGGCCGACAGCAGCAGGCTTTCCTGCACGCCGATTTCCTTGTCGTCTTTGTGCAGGACGCCCAGATCGAAGGCCAGCAGCGCGATGACGATGCCGACAAAGGTGAGCCAGACCCAGGCGGGCTTGCCCATGAAGTCGGCAGCAAGGAAAGGAAGCAGGAAGTCCATGTTTTTTCTTCCGATTCAGGGGGTCGCCGCAACGGCCGTATCCAAACCCATCAGGGCGCTGAGCACACCGAGCAGCACGACATCGCACGTTTCATTTTCCAAACCGCCAAACGCTAGGCGCGGGGGCCGGATTCGCTGCCGCCGCGGCGGCGCCAGAGCGCGGTGAGCAGGTGCAACCCTGCACCCAGCAACACCAGCAGCACGCTGCCGAGGCCCCAGATCACCCACGCCGTCACCGTCAGGCCACCGGCCAGCGTGGGTGCAGCTTGAAGAAGGCTGTCGATGAACGGCGCAACGCCCGCCATCAGCTGGCTTGCCCACTGCGCGACTTCAGGCGGCATCCACGGGGTCAGCCAATCTGGCACTGCGACGCTGCTGGCGCCCGATGCAGCGCCTGTGAGCGAGCCCGCGTTCGAGACTGTCCACACAGCAACGGCATGCAGTGTCCAGGCAGCCAGCGACCACAGTGCCAGCAAGATGAAGATGAAAAACCAACTGAGCGCATAAACCATGACCGGGCTTCCTCTGGAGTTCGAATGCTTCAAAGTGTGGAGACTTGTTCACTTCGTACAAACCAGACTGAAACGCACCTAAACTTCGGTTTTTCCGCAATGAAGGACACATGCTGAACTACCGCCATCTCCACTATTTCTGGGTCGTTACGAAGGAAGGTGGGTTCGCCCGCGCCGCGGATCGGCTGGACATGGCGGTGCAGACCATCAGCGCGCAGGTGCGCGAGCTTGAGAAGTCGCTGGGCTACCAGCTGCTCAAACCATCGGGCCGCGGTGTGGCGCTCACCGAGGCGGGCCAGGCCGCCTTCGCGCGCGCCGAAGAGATCTTTCATCTGGGCCAGGGCATCCCCGACGAGGTGCGCGAAGCGGCTGACGGCAAGGCGGCCCGCCTGGCGGTCGGGTTCACCGACGGGATCTCCAAGCTCGCGGCCCACGCGCTGCTGGAGCCGGTGTTGAGCA
>JANPNF010000283.1:0-3451 GCA_031427315.1 Burkholderiales bacterium
CCGCAAGACTACGTGGGCCCGGTGATGACGCTGGCCAACCTCAAACGCGGTCAGCAGATGAACATGGCGTACCACGGCCGCCAAGTGATGCTGACCTACGAGATGCCGCTGGCCGAGATCGTGCTGGACTTTTTCGACAAGTTGAAAAGCGTGTCGCGCGGCTATGCGTCGATGGACTACGAGTTCAAGGAATACCGCGGCGCCGACGTGGTGAAGGTCGACATTTTGCTCAACGGCGACAAGGTCGATGCGCTATCAATCATCGTGCACCGCAGCCAGAGTCAGTACCGCAGCCGCGCGGTGGTCGCGAAGATGCGCGAGCTGATTTCACGCCAGCAGTACGACGTTGCGATCCAGGCCGCCATCGGGGCCAACATCATCGCGCGTGAGACAATCAAAGCGCTTCGAAAGAACGTGATCGCCAAGTGTTACGGCGGCGATGTTTCGCGCAAACGCAAGCTGCTCGACAAGCAAAAAGCGGGCAAGAAGCGCATGAAGCAGATCGGCTCGGTGGAGGTGCCTCAAGAGGCATTTCTGGCCATTCTCCAAGTGGAAGATTGATGAGTACGTTGACCGGTCTTCTCTACTGTTGTCTGATGGTGTTTTTGGGCGGCTGGTACTTCGGCAAGTGGAGTGGCAATTTCTCGCTGCTGCTGCTGGTACTGACGGTAGCCACCATGGCGTACTGGTTGGTCGAGCGCTTCTACTTTGCGCCGCGCCGGTTGGCGGCAGCCAACGCGCTCGACGCTGAGGCTGAGGCCCGTCGCACGCAACTGGCGGCCAAAGGCATCGACAAGGTCGACGGCGATGTCAGCCAGGCGCGCCAGACACTGCTGGCCCAACCCTGGTGGCTGGACTGGACCGCCGGTCTGTTCCCGGTTATTTTGGCGGTGTTTTTGCTTCGCTCGTTCTTGTTCGAGCCGTTCAAGATCCCTTCGGGTTCGATGATCCCGACCCTCCTGGTGGGCGACCTAATCCTGGTCAACAAATTCCATTACGGCATCCGCTTGCCGGTGATCAACAAGAAGATCGTTCCGAACCACGATCCCGAGCGCGGCGATGTGATGGTGTTCCGCTATCCCCGCAATCCGAGCGTCGATTACATCAAGCGGGTTGTTGGCATTCCGGGCGACGAGATTTCGTACCGCAATCAGCTGCTCTACCTCAACGGCGTGCAGGTTCCGTCGCAGCCTCTGCCGGACTTCTACAACGAGGACACATTGCGCTACGACAAGCAGTTCGTCGAAGGCTCGGGCGCGCAGTCGCATCACATCTTGGTCGATCGCACCCAGCCGAGCTATGCGCGTGCGATCGATGACTATGCGTTCCGCGAGAACTGCACCTACACCGTCGAGGGCGTGACCTGCAAAGTACCTGCGGGACATTACTTCATGATGGGCGACAACCGCGATCACTCCGAAGATTCCCGCTACTGGGGTTTTGTGCCCGACAAGAACATCGTCGGCCGCGCCTTTTTGGTGTGGATGAATTTCGGTAACGTGAGTCGAATCGGGTTCTTCCATTGAACGTGACTTCGCCGAAAATACCCGACGACGAAGGGTGCTCGGTGCACCTACATCATCTGGGGTATCAACGCATGGTCAGCAAGTCGTATCGGGCAGGGCGACAGCACGGCATCACGCTGCTGGGGCTGCTGTTCTGGGCGATCATCGCCGGCTTTATTGCACTGCTCGCGATGCGCGTGCTGCCCACAATGAGCGAGTACTTCACGATTCAGAAGGCCGTCAACAAGGTGGCACTCGATGGCGGCTCCACGGTGCCGGAAATCCGCGCCGCGTTTGAGAAGCAAAAAGACATCGAGTACTCGATCCAGTCGATCACATCAAAGGACCTCGACATCACCAAAGAGAACGACCGGATCGTCATCCGCTTTGCATACAACAAAGAAATCGAGTTGATGGCACCGGTGTTCGTGTTGATCAAGTACGAAGGCCGTTCCCGTTAGGCCGGCGTTGATGCGCAGCCGATAGCCGCGCTTCTCCGGTTCTTCTCGACCGCACCCCTCGATGGGCCCTCGCTTTGACGCCTTGCAGAACCGCCTCGGGCATCGGTTTGCCGACCCGAGCCTGCTCGCCCTGGCGCTGACCCATCGCAGTTTCAGCGCCGATCACAACGAGCGGCTTGAATTCCTCGGTGATGCGGTGCTGAGTCTGGCGATCTCCAGCCTGCTCTACGAACGTTTTGCCGGCTGCGACGAGGGCGACCTGACCCGCGTGCGTGCGCACCTGGTGTGCGAGGACAGCCTGCACAAGGTGGCCGTGCTGAAAGGCCTGCCCGAGGTACTGCGGCTGAGTGAGGGCGAAGCGCGTGGCGGCGGTGCGCAGCGAGCGTCGATCCTGGCCGACGCGCTGGAAGCGATCATCGGCGCCACCTTTGTCGATGGCGGCTTCGCTTCGGCCCGTGCGCTGGTGCAGCGGCTGTTTGGCGATGTCATCAACACCACCGACATTGATGGCTGGGCGAAAGACGCGAAGACTGAATTGCAGGAGTGGCTGCAGGCGCGGCGCCTGCCGGTTCCAGGCTACCGCATCAGCGCGACCCGCGGCCAGGCGCACGCCCAGACCTTCGAGGTTGAATGCGAGGTGCCCACGCTCAACATGACGCACACCGGTGAAGGCCGATCGCGGCGTCTCGCTGAGCAGGAGGCCGCACGCCGTATGCTCGACGCACTGCAGGCAACCGATCAGCCAGGCAGCCCACTGCGCTCATGAGTCGTCTGGCGCCCGCCGTGTCGCACTGACACCTTCCATGAAAACCCGTCCATGACCGAATCCGTAGAAGCTCCCGCTGCCTTCGATCCTGCGAGTCAGCGTTGTGGTCTGGTAGCCATCGTCGGCCGGCCGAACGTCGGCAAGAGCACGCTGCTCAACGCGCTGGTCGGGCAGAAGGTCAGCATCACCTCGGCCAAAGCGCAGACCACGCGCCACCGCATCACCGGCATCCGCACCGCCGGTGGCTCGCAGTTCGTGTTCGTCGACACGCCCGGTTTCCAGACGCGCTACGCCGCGGCGATGAACCGTACGCTGAACAAGACGGTGCACAGCGTGCTGGCCGATGTCGACGTGGTGTTGTTCGTCGTTGAGGCGGGGCGCTTCGGCCTCGACGACGCCAAGGTGCTGTCGCTGATGCCGTCCGGCGAGTTTGCGAAGCCGGTGTTCTTGATCGCCAACAAGCTCGATGCGGTGCACCGCCGTGCCGACCTCGTGCCCTGGCTCAAAGGCATGCAGGACCGCCATGCATTCGCCGAGTTCGTGCCCTTGACCGCCAAGAAAGACGCCGATGTGCAGCGCCTGCTGGCCATCGTCCGGCCCTACCTGCCGAAGCAGCCGTGGTTCTACGAGGAAGACGCGCTGACTGATCGCAGCGACAAGTTCCTGGCCAGCGAGATCATTCGCGAGAAGCTGTTCCGGCTGATGGGCGATGAGCTGCC
>JANPNF010000284.1:0-5274 GCA_031427315.1 Burkholderiales bacterium
GCGCAGGCCAAGCTGAAGCTGTACCGGCAATCGCTGCTCAAGGCGGCTGTAACGGGTGATCTCACGGTCGAATGGCGCGAGCGAATGGCTGCGGGCGAAGCGAGCAATCTTCATGGTCCGGATGGAGACGAGCTACCCGCAGGCTGGACGCAAGTTCGCGTTGGCGACTTGGCGCGTGTCGGCACTGGCGTCACCCCATTGCGCTCTCGTGCGGACTACTTTGAAGGCGGCACTTTCCCGTGGGTCACGAGTGGTGCACTCAACGTGGATGTGGTTCTTGGCGCGAGCGAGTTGCTGACCCCGGTTGCGCTCAGCGAATGCCGCCTCCAAATCTTCCCGCCAGGCACGCTGCTCGTTGCAATGTATGTAGAAGGCAAGACCCGCGGCAAGTGCTCGGAACTGGGTTTCGCTTCCACGATCAACCAAGCCATCGCGGCCATCGTTTTGCACCCGGAATCCGTCGGCAACAAGCGCTTCCTGAAGATTTTCTTGCTGTACAGCTACGCGAAGATGCGTGAGCAGGCATCTGGTGGGGTGCAGCCCAACCTGAACTTGCAGATCATCAAGAACATCGAAGTGCCGCTTCCGCCACCTGATGAACAGCGGGTAGTTGTTGAAGTTCTTGACGGTCTGCTTGAGAACATTGCCGAGCAGACCACGGCGATCACTCACGCCCTACGCCAATCCGAAGCCCAACGCAAGAACATCCTGCAGGCCGCCTTCTCAGGCCAACTCGTCCCGCAAGACCCGAACGACGAGCCGGCCAGCGTGCTGCTGGAACGCATTCGCGCCAGTCGCGAGGGCAAAGACTTGAAAATAGCGCGTCGACCGCGAACAGTCAGGGCTGCTGTGTGAGCCCCGTCGCCTCCGGCGAAGGAATTTGTGCAACCGCCGGTTGCACAAATTTGAAGGCAATCATTCGAAAGGAGTTGCTTCATGCTCACCCGCATTGAAATCGACGGTTTTAAAAGCTTTGAAGGCTTTGCTGTCGATCTGGCACCGTTCGTGGTGATCCTTGGCAGCAACGCGTCAGGCAAAAGCAATCTCTTCGATGCAATCGATTTGCTGTCCAGGCTCGCCAGCGGCGGCGTCAGTGAGGCAATGAAGGGGATGCGCGGCGAGCCCGCCGAGCTGTTTCGCTGTACCCCTTGGGGACGCGTGACGCGCATGCAATTGGCTGTGGAGCTGTTGATCGACCCGGTGGCGAATGACCCGTGGGGCAACGAGATCACGCTGACCCACACCCGGCTGCGCTACGAGATAGGCCTTGAGTTGCGCGACACACTGCGGGGCGGCAGCCAAGTGGTGGTGGTGCACGAGTCTGCAACGCCGATATTGAACAAGTCCGATCCGTGGGTTGCCAAGGTCAGACCGTCGCCAGCGTTTCGCAAGCAGTACCTTCGCTACAAGCGCCAGAAAGACTTCTTGTCTACAAAAATCGAGGGTGACGGGCTGTTGTTCAACGTTCACCATGACGGCCACCAAGGCCGTTTGCGGCCCGCCAAGGCAGCGTCGGCTTCGGTGTTGTCCACCATCACCAATGCCGACTTTCCGCACTTGTTTGCAGTGCGTGAGGAGCTTCGCAATTGGCGGTTGTTGCAGCTCGACCCCACGATGCTGCGTCTGCCGTCGCCAGAAGGCGCTGCCGACACGCTGCAGCCTGATGGGGCGAACTTGGCGGCTGTGTTGGCGCGGATCAAGCAGAACACGGCGCGTCCCGACCAACCGGCTGGTGCGCTGGTGGCGATTGCCGCCGAACTGAATTCGCTGATTCCAGGTATCAAGTCGCTGGACGCCACGTTCGATGATGCCTCTCGGGAGTACCGGGCGCGCCTCACGATGCGCGACGGTGTGCCGTTCTCTTCGCATGTGGTGTCTGACGGAACGCTGCGCGTGCTGGCGCTGCTGACGATGCTGCACGATCCGCGGCACCGTGGTGTGGTGTGTTTTGAAGAGCCGGAAAATGGCGTTCACCCCGGCCGGTTGAGCGAGTTCGTACGGACGCTGCGCAACATGGTGACGGCACCGGGAGACAACGGTTCGGCTGAAGCCCTGCCATTGAGTCAGTTGCTTTTGAACAGCCACTCTCCCGTGGTGCTGTCTGCGTTGCTGAATGCACAAGACCACGACCAGCGCCAGCGTATCTTCATTGCCGACATGGTGAATGTCGTTGATCCGGTGAGCCGCGAAGTGAGACGTCGCTCCCGATTGCGGCCTGTCCATGCCTCGCCGCAAGGCAAGCTGATCGACTTCGAGGAGGCATCGGATCGCGATGTGACGCCTTATGAGGTGAAGCAGATTCTCGAAACCGCTTCGGCCGACGCCTGATGCATTACCTGGGTCTCGCCCTTTTCGCTGAAGGTCCCACCGACCACCGTTTCCTGCGACCCTTGCTGTACCGCCTTTGCGATGAGTTGTGTCTGGGCAGCCGCACACCTGTCGAGGTTAGCGAGGTGCTGGAGTTGCACACGCCATCAGGCCTGAGAGATCGACCTCGCGCAGAACGCATTGCCGGTGCCGCAGAAAGCGCCAGTGATGCGTGGCGTGTGCTGTTCGTGCACGCCGATGCCGATGGCGACGACGTGGCAGCCCGAGTCGAACGGGTCGAACCCGCCCTAAAGACGGTGCGTGAACGGCTTGGTAACGGGCGGCACGGCGTTGCTGTGGTTCCCGTGCGATCCACCGATGCTTGGGCGCTTGCAGACGCAGACGCGCTGCGCCGAGTGTTTGGAACGACCCTCACCAATGTGGCGCTGGGTGTGCCCTCGCTTCCACGCGACGTGGAACGGTTGGCCGACCCGAAATCGACTTTGGCACTTTCATTCGACACCACCCGACCGCCACGCAGCCGCGCCCGCTCTGGCGTGGCACCGTACCTCGACCGCCTCGGGGACGAGGTTTCCATTCAAGCCCTGCGACAGCTCGCGGCCTTCAAGCGACTTGAGTCAGATTTGATGGTCGCATTGCAAGAGCTTCAGATCCTGGCACCATGAACAGCAGCAGCCTCGTCCAGAAAGTCTGGAATTTCTGCCACACCCTGCGCGATGACGGCTTGGGTTATGGCGACTACCTCGAACAGCTCACTTACCTGCTGTTTTTGAAGCTGGCGCACGAGTATGCGCAGCCGCCGTACCAGCGCCGCACTGTCGGTGATGAGCAGATTCCGCCCGACTGCGATTGGCCGACGTTGACGGCACGCATCGGCGAGCCGCTGGAGGCGCAGTACCTGCATGTGTTGCACACGCTGGGCAAGCAGGGCGGCATGCTGGGTGCGATCTTCTTCAAAGCGCAAAACAAGATTCAAGACCCGGCCAAACTCTCGCGATTGGTGCAGTTGATCGATGCCGAGAACTGGATCAGCCTCGATGCCGACACCAAAGGAGACCTCTACGAAGGCCTGCTGCAAAAGAACGCCGAAGACACCAAGAGCGGCGCGGGCCAGTACTTCACGCCGCGCCCGCTGATCGAGGCGATGGTGGCCTGTGTGCGGCCCGCGCCGGGCAAGACGATCGCCGACCCGGCCTGCGGCACCGGTGGCTTCTTCCTCGGCGCACACCAATGGCTGACACGCGACGATGGCAAGCACCTGACCAAGCGGAACCACGAGTTCCTGAAGCAGGGTACTTTCTTCGGGAACGAGATCGTGGCGGCCACGCGGCGCATGTGCCTGATGAACCTGTTTTTGCACAACATCGGCGACGTGGTGGGCGAGCCTTCGGTGGACCGCAGCGACGCCCTGCTGGCAGCGCCCGAACAGCGCTTCGACTACGTGCTCGCGAATCCGCCTTTCGGCAAGAAGAGCAGCATGACGATCACCAACGCCGAGGGCGAGGAAGACCGCGACGCGCTGACCTACGAGCGGCAGGACTTCTGGGAAACCACGTCGAACAAGCAGCTCAACTTCGTGCAGCACATCGTGGCGATCTTGAAGACCACCGGCCAGGCGGCGGTGCTGCTGCCCGACAACGTGCTGTTCGAGGGCGGCGCGGGCGAGCGCATACGCCGCAAGCTGCTGGAGACCTGCGACGTGCACACCCTGCTGCGGCTGCCCACCGGCATCTTCTACGCCAACGGCGTGAAGGCCAATGTGCTGTTCTGGGACAACAAGCCGAAAGACGGCAAGGTGCACACGAAGGGCGTGTGGGTCTACGACCTGCGCACGAACAAGCACTTCACGCTGAAGACGCGGCCGCTGAAGTCAGGCGACCTTCAAGACTTCGTGGCCTGCTATCGGCCCGACAACCGACACGAGCGACAAGAGAGCGAGCGTTTTCGCTACTTCAGCTACGACACGCTGGTGGCGCGCGACAAGGCGAGCCTCGATGTGTTCTGGCTCAAGGATTCGAGCCTGGAGAATCTGGACGACCTGCCGCCGCCCGATGTGTTGCAGCAGGAGATCATCGAGCACCTGGAAGCGGCGCTGACCGCGTTCAGGGATGTGGCAGCGGCATTGCCGAAGACAACGGAAAACGCCAGACCATGAACATGACGAACGACACGGCGAAGCGCGCGGCAATTCCGACGGCCACGTTTGACTGCGATCTGCTGGTGATCGGCGCCGGCAGCGGCGGCGTACGCGCCGGGCGCTTCGCGGCGCAGCGTGGCGCGCGGGTCATCATCGTCGAAGGTGGCGCGCTCGGCGGCACCTGCGTCAATGTGGGCTGCATTCCAAAAAAGCTTTACAGCTATGCGGCGCATTACGCCGAAGCCTTCGAGCAGGCGCACGGCTTCGGCTGGCAATCCGCTGCGCCGCGCTTCGACTGGGCGGTGCTGAAGGCACGTCGTGCGGCTGAAATCACGCGGCTGAACGGCCTCTACGACGGACTGTTGAAGTCGGCCGGTGCCACGCTGCTGCGCGGCTGGGCAACGGTGGTCGATGCGCACACGGTGGCGGTCAAGCCGGTCAACGGCGCGGCAGATTCAGCCCCCAAGCACTACACCGCCGGCCACATCCTGCTGGCCACCGGTGGCCAGCCGCAGAAGGTCGATGGTCCAGGTGTGGATTGGGCGCTCACCTCGGACGACATGTTCGACCTGGCCCCGTTCCCGCAGCGCCTGGTGGTGGTCGGCGGGGGCTACATCGCCTGCGAGTTCGCGTCGATCTTCAACGGCCTGGGCGCGCAGGTGACGCTGGTGCACCGCGGGCCGCGGCTGCTGCGCGGCTTCGACCACGAGGTGGCCGATTTCGTCACCGCCGAGATGCGCAAGAAGGGCATCACGGTGCACCTGCAGTCGACGATCGCCGGCGTGCAGCGGCACGGCGATGTGCAGACG
>JANPNF010000285.1:0-3805 GCA_031427315.1 Burkholderiales bacterium
AGTCGGTCTGTTTCGGACGCCCTGTCTTCAGCGGGGTGATGCGGGCCAGCGCTTTTTCGAGCTGCACATCGGGCAGCGCGGCCAGTACCTGCAGGCCGGCCCGCAACAACTCGCTCTTTTTGACGGCATGGCGGAAGTTCATCGCGCGCTGCTTCAGCAGGTCGATCAGCTCGAAATCTGAGTGCGGCATCGTGAAGCTGTCGCGCACCAGCTTGTGCTTCGCCTTCGGAGCCTTGCTGAGGGCGCCTGCCGTGGGTGTTGCAACATGCTTCGCCGGGGGCTCGATGGCGACCGGCGCCGTCGCTTTGGCCGCTTTCGGTTTGTCAGCCACCGGCGTAGCGGCAGCGGGGGGTGCTTTCTTGGTGGTTGCGAGAACCATGATGACGTGTCTCCATAAGCGGTGTAAACCGTTTATACGATATGTTCACGCACGTACCAGCACCGTGGGCTCAAATGCCACGCTGATTCACCCGCTGTGACAGCGCCTCGGCGCTTTCCTTGCGCTCGCTGTAGCGGTCGACCAAGTAGTCGGCTGAGTCACGCGTGAGCAGTGTGAACTTCATCAGCTCTTCCATCACGTCGACCACGCGGTCGTAATAGGCCGAAGGCTTCATGCGACCCGCCTCGTCGAATTCGAGAAAAGCCTTGGCGACCGACGACTGGTTCGGAATCGTCAGCATGCGCATCCAGCGACCGAGCACGCGCAACTGGTTGACCGCATTGAACGACTGCGATCCGCCCGAGACCTGCATCACCGCCAGCGTCTTGCCCTGCGTGGGCCGCACCGCGCCGAGGGTGAGCGGGATCCAATCGATCTGCGCTTTGAGGATGCCGCTCATCGCGCCGTGGCGCTCCGGCGAGCACCACACCATGCCTTCGCACCAGGCAGCCAGCTCGCGCAATTCGACCACCTTCGGGTGCGACTCGGGGGCGCCGTCGGGCAGCGGCAGGCCGGTGGGATCGAAGCTGCGTGTCTCGCCGCCCATGGCTTGCAGCAGCCGCGCTGCTTCTTCGGTCAGCAGGCGGCTGTAAGAGCGCGCTCTCAGCGATCCGAAGAGCATCAAAATACGGGGCGGGTGGGTCGACGGCGAGGTCGGCAGCAGTCGCTCGATGGCTGGCACCGACCACAGCACTGGATCGACGTTCGGAAGGGACGCCTGGGGATCAGACATGTCGACGGTGGTCGGTCATCCCGCGCTCGTACCAGCCCTTGCTGCTGTTGACCCAGCGCACCACCAGCAGCATCACCGGCACCTCGATCAGCACGCCGACCACGGTGGCCAGCGCCGCGCCGGACTCGAAGCCGAACAGGCTGATGGCGGCGGCCACCGCCAGCTCGAAGAAGTTGCTGGCGCCGATCAACGCCGATGGGCAAGCCACGCTGTGCGATTCGCCGAGGCGTCGGTTCAGCCAGTAGCCCAGGCCCGAGTTGAACAGCACCTGAATCAGGATCGGCACGGCCAGCATCGCGATGACCAGCGGCTGATCGATGATGGCCTGGCCTTGAAAGGCAAACAGCAGCACCAGCGTGGCCAGCAGCGCGGTGATCGACCACGGGCCGACCCTGGCGAGCGCGGCATCGAAAGCGGCCTGCCCGCGGACCAGCAGCGCCCGGCGCCACAGCTGTGCGATCACCACCGGGATCACGATGTACAGCACCACCGAGGTGATCAGCGTGTCCCACGGCACGACGATGGCCGACAGGCCCAGCAGCAGCGCGACCAGGGGCGCGAAGGCGAACACCATGATGGTGTCGTTCAACGCCACCTGCGACAGCGTGAACAGCGGGTGCCCGCCGGTCAGTCGGCTCCACACGAAGACCATCGCGGTGCAGGGCGCGGCGGCCAGCAGGATCAGCCCGGCCACATAGCTGTCGAGCTGGTCGGCCGGTAAGTACGGCGCGAACACATGGCGGATGAAAATCCACGCCAGCAGCGCCATCGAGAACGGCTTGACCGCCCAGTTGACGAACAGCGTGACGCCGATGCCGCGCCAGTGCTGACTCACCTGCGACAGCGATGCGAAGTCCACCTTCAGCAGCATCGGGATGATCATCACCCAGATCAGCAGCCCCACCGGCAGGTTGACCTGGGCGAATTCCATGCGGCCGATGGCCTGAAACGGGCCCGGGAAAAACTGCCCCAGCGTGATGCCTGCGACGATGCAGAGGAAGACCCAGACGGTCAGGTAGCGCTCGAAAACGCTCATCGGCGCGGGTGCTGAAACCGGCGCGGGCAGGGTGGTGGTGTTCATCAAAGATCCCTGCTGATCACGCCTTGCCGATCTGCTGTAGCTCGCGCTGGATCGCCATGCGGTCGAGGCTGGCGATCGGCAGCGACAGCATCAGCTCGATGCGCCGCCGCAGCGTCACCGCGGTGGCCATGAAGGCGCGGGCCTTGGCTTCATCGGTGCCCTCGACCGCGGCGGGATCGGGCACGCCCCAGTGCGCCGTCATCGGCTGGCCGGGCCACACCGGACACATCTCGCCGGCCGCGTTGTCGCACACGGTGAAGACGTAGTCGAGTGTCGGCGCGCCGGGCTGCGAAAACTCGTCCCAGTTCTTGCTGCGGAATCCGTCGGCAGGGATGTGCAGCGCCTGCAAGGTCGACAGCGCAAAGGGATTGACGATGCCATTCGGGTGGCTGCCGGCTGAATGCGCTGCGAACCGGCCGCGGCCTAGGTAATTGAGCAAGCCTTCAGCCAGGATCGAGCGGGCGGAGTTGCCATTGCAGATAAACAGCACCTGCTTCGGAGTGTCGGGCATGAGGATGCTTTCGGTTTTGAAAATTCAGCAGGTGGTGCAGCCCGCAACCGTCGCCTCGATGCAGCCCTCGCCTACGCAGCAGTTCGCCGTCAGGTAGCCGATCAGGCCGTTCATCTGGTTGAGGGCGGCGCGGTAGATCAGGCTGCGGCCGTCGCGCTGCTGCGTGGTCAGGCCGGCGTGCATCAGCTCTTTCAGGTGAAACGACAGCGTCGAGGCGGGCACTCCCAGCGCCTCGGCCAGGGCGCCAGGGGTCATGCCTTGCGGGCCAGCCACCACCAGCGCCCGGAACAGCCGCAGCCGGGCCGGTTGGGCCAGCGCCGCCAGCGCGGTGATCACGTCGTACTCTTCCATATTTCCATTATTGTGGAAATATAAGGTGGCCGCAAGGTTTGTTGTTGAACCTGTCTGTCAGCGAGTCGGCTTCAACCAGAACCGGTCAGCAACCGTTCAGGGCATCGCCGCGCCGCAGTTCCAGCATTGCTCGAACGGCCCGTCGATCATTTCGCGGCAGGCGGTGCACAGCCAGGTGCGCGACACCGGCTGGCGCAGTTCGCCCAGCAGCCGTTCGGCACGCTCGAAATTGGCGGCATCCGTCAACCACAGCTCGGGCATCGCCTGGTCGGGCGGCACATGTCCCGCCAGGCTGCTGTTGTAGGCGCGCTGGATCGTCGTGGGCACGCCCGCATGGCACAGCATGTCGGCCCACAGCGTGGCGATCGCAAGGTTGGGGGCAGTGGTCAGCTTCTTCATCGACTCGTCCCTCAACCGTTTGAGGGCGGTAGGCTTCGGGCACGATAGCGCACCGCAAATTGAGGAGTCATCAGATGTCAACCACCACCCGCGCCATCCGCATCGATCAACCCGGCGGGCCCGAGGCCATGCACCTGGCCGAGGTGCCGATCGGCGAGCCCGGGCCGGGCGAGATCCGCATCCGCCACCAGGCCTGCGGCCTCAATTTCATCGACGTGTACCACCGCACCGGGCTGTACCCGCTGCCGCTGCCGGCCGGGCTGGGCATGGAAGGCGCTGGCGTCGTGGAAG
>JANPNF010000286.1:0-1853 GCA_031427315.1 Burkholderiales bacterium
CCGAGTCCGAAGACCAGGCCGGCGAGCAGGGATGCAAAGATAGTCATTGCAATATGTCCTCAGATGCCGAAGAGATGGCGGGTGACGAACACGGTCGCGAAGCCGGCCGCCATGAAAGCAACCGTAGCCACCAACGACCTCGGCGACAGGCGGGCCAGCCCGCACACGCCGTGCCCGCTGGTGCAGCCCGACCCGTAACGGGTGCCGACACCCACCAGCAGCCCCGCGATCACCAGGGCACCGAAAGACGCATCGATGCGGGGCTGAGGCAGCGCCGCAAACAATGCGTAGACCCAAGGCGCACCGACGAGGCCCAACACGAACACGGTGCGCCAGGCCACGTCGCCCTTCACCGGCTTGAACAGCCCGCCGATCACGCCGCTGATGCCGGCGATGCGGCCGTTCAGCAGCACGAGCATCGCTGCGGCCAGGCCGATGAGCATTCCGCCCGCCAGGGCGGACCAGGGGGTGAAGTCATTCCACGCGATCGACATCATTTTTCCATGAGGCAGAAGAGGCGGTAGAGCACGGCCAGGATCTCAAGCAAGCTTGGATCGGCGACGCTGTAGAAGATGTTCTTGCCCTGGCGGCGCGTGCTGACCACGCCCTCCGTGCGCAGCACGCCAAGCTGCTGCGACAGTGTGGGCTGGCGAATTTCCAGCTGCTCTTCGAGTTCGCTGACGCACATCTCGCCTTGCGAAAGCTGGCACAGCAGCAACATACGTTCGACATTGGCCAGCAGCTTCAGGGCGCCAACCGCCTCGTCTGCGGCATGGCGCAGGACTGCTAGGTCGATGACGGTTGACGAGCGTTTCATGGAGCGGTTCGTGCTGCGGTCTGCGGCGTGATCGGGTTGCCATCATTATGTTAACGGATATACTATTTGTCAATAGATTGAAAACAGAACTTCGAAGTCCACCATGACCAATCGCACCACGACTCAAGCCTTCTTCGACCCGAAGACCTGGACCGTGACCTATGTCGTGTGGGATCCGGCTACGCGGCACGCTGCGGTCATCCGCCCGTGCTTGACTACGACTTCAAATCGGGCCACACCAGCACCGCCTCTGCTGACCAGGTGCTGGCCAAGGACGGCGAAACGTTCCGCATCGGCGAGGTCGAGGCCACGGCGATGTTGGTGCCCGGCCATACACCGGCCGACATGGCCTATCTCATCTACGGCGCGGTCTTCGTCGGCGACACGCTTTGCATGACCGACGTCGGCAGCGCCCGCGCCGACTTTCCCGGCAGGGATGCGCACCAGTTGTACCGCTCGATGCACCGGCTGCTGGCCTTGCCGCCTGAGACGACGATGTACGTCTGCCATGACTACCCGCCGGCCGCGTGAGAGCCACGCTGGCAGACGACCGTTGCCGAACAGCGTGCACACAACATCCACGTTCAAGACGGCATCAGCGAAGGCGATTTGTGGCCATGCGGCAGGCTCGCGATGCCACGCTGGAGGTCCCGACGCTGATCCTGCCGTCGATCCCGGTCAACGTGCGTGCTGGCGAGCTGCCGCTAGCCGACGAGAACGGTGTCTCGTACTTGCGCATTCCGCTGAACAGCTTGCCGGTTTGGCCATGAGCGCAGCAGGGCGCCGGCCTGACGGCGGATCAGGCGGCTCCCGGGCGCAACAGTCGCAGGACCCATGAAACCAACTGGGTTGTGGGCACAGCACCTGGTACACGTGCAACTTCGATGCCCCGCCTGAACAGTACCAGCATGGGAACGCTGTGGATGTTGTAGCGAGCGCTGGCAACGGGTGCTGCGTCGCAGTCCACCTTGACGAAACGCGCATCCGGCGGCTGTTGCGCGGCTGATGAGCCGGTGACCTGACGTCGGTGATCGGT
>JANPNF010000287.1:0-4572 GCA_031427315.1 Burkholderiales bacterium
GCGGCCGCGCACGCTGGCCTGCGCGGCCGCCAGCGTGTCGAGCTGCTGACGCGTCCAGTAGGGCTTGCGCGTGGCCAGATCGGCAGGCGGGGCCAACAGCGGCACGAGAAAGCGACCGCGCGGCACGCGGCTGGCCTCGACGAGCGGTTCGAAGTAGCCGGTGATCAAACCGGCAGCAGCACCGTCCTGCGACTCGACGCGGTAAGGCTGCAACCGCGCTTGCAGCCACACTCGCACGGCCGCGTCGTCGCTGGGCACGCCGCGACGGGCTTCGGCACAAACGGCGTCCCAGCCCGCGGCGGGCCGCTCGCAGCCGCGCAGCAGCGCGGGCCACAGCTCGGCGGTGCGATCGGCGTCCCAGCCGGGCAGCTCGGCCCAGCGCGCGGGCACCCAGCGGGCGCGGCCGCGCAGCAGCGCGCTGTCAGCCGACGGCACGGCTGCCGGTGTCGAGGGCTCAGGTGCCGGGTCGCGGACAGTTGGGCTGGAGCAGCCGACCAGCACTCCTAAAATCAATGCTGCAAAGCAACGGGTGTGCGTCATGTGGCTGTTGATCCTGGAAGCATTTGGCGCGGTCGCGGTGTTGGTGTTGATTGTCTGGTGGACGATGTTCTCGGGCCGGCGCCGCGGCGAGCGCGACCCCGGGCCTTCAAGGCACTGAAGGCCAGTCGCGCGCCCGCACGCTCTCAATCGACGCGCTTCGGCGGCAACACGAACGCGCCCGGATTCGTGCGCAGGCGCCGAAAGATGGCGCTTCGGATGCGGCTGCGGTCGACCAGCCGGATGCCGCGCGAACGCAGCGCGACCTTGAAGGCGAGGAAGAAGCTCACCGACAGGTTCAACACGCCGGTGGCGGCGATGCCCGCCACGCACCACCAGAACACGCCGGTGCCAAGCACCGCCAAGCCCTCGGCCGCAGCCGCTGCGGCCAACTGGCCGGTGGACAGCGTGACGTGCCGGACCTCGATCGGAAGCCCGAAGAACAGCGCCACGGCAGGCACCAGGCCCAGCATCAAACCGAGCGAGATATTTGATGCATAGCCCGAGATGTTGGCGCGCCAGTAATGCGCCCAACGCTGAGCGCGGGCAGCGCCGAGACGCATGACGATGCGTGGGTTGTAGGCGATCGCGCTGTCGAGCCGGTGCCAAACGAACCAGTTCTCGACCCAGCCGGCGATCAGTGAACTGGCGAACAGCAGCACGCCGGTGAAAGCGGCGAAGAACGCGGTGGGGCCGAGGAGTGTGACGGCGTCGAACACATGTTCGGCATCGCGCCCGTGCACCAGCGGCGCGCCGAACAGCACCTGCCAGCCCCACTGCACCAGCAAGACCAGCGGTATCACCGCAGTCAGGTTGCCGGCGATGCCCGCCACTTGCGAGCGGATCAAATGCGCCACCTCGTCGACGAAGCGCTCGACCGCCGCATCGTCGGCCACATCGCCGAGCTTTTCGGCCATCGCCGGGGCGGTCATCGCCGGCTGCTTGGTGGCCACCGTCCAGTGCAGCACGTGCACGATGACGAAGCTGATGGCGTAGTTCATTCCAGCCCAAAAGCCACCCCAGAACGCCGACAGCCCCAACGCCAGCAGCAAGAACTTGACGAACGTGGTGCCCGCAATCACCGCACCACCGCCCGCCGCCGCCGACAGCATGTGCCGGTAGGCGGCGCGGTCGCGGGTGATGTAGTGCTCGCCCGTTTCGGCGCTGCGCTCGGCGACCTTGCGCGCCAGCAGCGAATAGTGGCGCGCAAACAGCGCGCGCACGCTGCGCCGCTCGGTCGCGGTGCGCACCAGCTCGGCGAGCAGCCGCGTCACCTCCTGCGCCGGTTCGCGGCTGATCACGCAATTCAGCAGCTGTTCGATGCGGTGCGTCCGCAGCCGCAGCTGATCGACATCGAACACCACGTTGATCGATACCCCGTGGTCTTCGAGGTGGCCGTGCACGCTGTCGGCGCACTGTCGACAGGTGTCGAGCAGGGCCCGCAGGTACTGCGCCTCCTTGAGCAAGGCGGCCTCATCGACGCGCGGCGCCAGCGCCAGCTCGCGGATGCGCTCAGCCACCCGGGCCAGTTGGCGAAACGGGCCTTCGGCCAACAGCTCAGCGCTCATGCGCTGGCGCAGCTCACTGGAAAAACCAGCGGCGCGCACCGCGCTGACTAAGTACTCAATGGCGTCTAGCAGTGGCGTCAACCAGCGCCGGTCAGCCCCCTGCGCAGCGGGCGCCAGCAACGCCAGCAAGCGCGCCAGTGTGGCAGGGTCCAGCGCTTCGAGCCACAGGGCGTCGCTGTCGTCAGGCAGCAGCAGACCAAACAGAACGGACAGATCGGTGGTGGCCGACGTGCGAGGCAGCAGCTTCAACTTCAGACGCTGACCGAGCTCGCCGAAAAAGTTGGCGCGAGGCGAGAAGCCGAAGTCGGCAAACAGCGCAGCGCTGTCCATCTCCGCCCAGAACCGTGCCAGCACCGCCGCCACATGCACCCGGTAGCTGGGGTTGCGGTCGAGCACATTGAGCAGGTGCTTCAGGCGCAGCAGCGGACGTGGCGTGGGGGGCGGCGCGGCGCCTGGCGTCGGCTCAGCGCTTGCGGATTCGACGGTGCTGGCCAGCGGGGCGTGCCGCAACCACTCCAGCGCACGGATGACCCACAGGTTGCGGTCAGCCAGCGCTGCCCTCGGATCGGCGGCGTGCTCGGCGGCGTTGAGCAGCGCCGTCAGGTCCCAGGCCGCCGCAGGCGAATACCCGGCAGACAAGGCGGACGGGGTCACAACAGATGAATGGCCCGTCCCGGGGGCCGGCCCATCCTCAATGCAGAGCCGACGCGAGCGTCAGGCCGAATTCAGGCACCGAGGCATCGAAGGGCTCGGCCTCGTCGGTCATGCACAAGAAGGTGCCGCGCATCGTGCCGTGCGGCGTGGCGATGCGCGTCCAGCTGGTGTACTCGAAGTCCTCGCCCGGCCTGAGCAAGGGCTGCTGACCCACCACGGCCAACCCGCGCACTTCGTCGCGGTGGTCGTCGGCGTTGGTGATGACCCAATGCCGAGCGATCAGCTGCGCGGTAATGTCGCCGGTGTTGCGAATCGTCACCGTGTAGGCAAACGCATACAGCGACTGCTGGGGGTCGGACTGCTCGGCCAGATGCCGCACGACAACGCTACAGGTGAATTCGGGATGGGCCATCGGCGCATTCTAGGCAGCGGCTGCGGCGGCCAATGCCAGACGCCGCGCTGATAATGAGGCCATGGCCGTGGAGGGACCCGCAACGTGATCGCCGACACCGAATTCACCCGCCTCGCCGCCGAAGGCTACAACCGCATCCCGCTGATTGCGCAAGCGTTTGCCGATCTGGAGACGCCGCTGTCGCTGTACCTGAAACTCGCCTGCACCGACGACGAAGGCAGGCCTTCGGATGTGCACCGGCGGCACAGCTTTCTGCTCGAATCGGTGGTGGGCGGTGAGCGCTTTGGGCGCTACTCCTTCATCGGCCTGCCCGCGCGCACGCTGCTGCGCGCGACAGGCTTCGCTATCGAGGTGGTGACCGACGGTGTTGTCGTGGAAACGCACGCGGGCAACCCGCTGGACTTCATTGCCGAGTATCAGCAGCGTTTCAAGGTGGCTTTGGTGTCAGGCCTGCCGCGCTTTTGCGGCGGCCTGGCCGGCTACTTCGGCTACGACGCGGTGCGCGCGATCGAACCGAAGCTCGCACACAGCGAACTGCCCGGCGGCCTGGGCACGCCCGACATCTTGTTGTTGCAATGCGAAGAGCTGGCAGTGATCGACAACCTGTCGGGGCGCTTGTCGCTGATCGTCTATGCCGACCCGGCGCAACCCGATGCGCTGGCCACCGCCAAGCGCCGCCTGAGCGCGCTGTTCGACAAGCTGAAAAACAGTGTGTCGGCACCGGCCGTCGAGCGCTGCGCGCCGAACGAAGTGCTGCGCGACTTCGCGAAGGCCGACTACATCGCCGCGGTGCTGAAGGCCAAGGACTACATCGCTGCCGGCGACATGATGCAGGTGCAGGTCGGCCAGCGGCTGCGCAAGCCCTACCGCGCCAACCCGCTGAGCCTGTACCGCGCGCTGCGCTCGCTGAACCCGTCGCCGTACATGTATTTCTACGACATGGGTGACTTCCAGATCGTCGGCGCGTCGCCCGAAATTCTGGTGCGCCGCGAACACACCGCCGCAGGCGACAAGGTGACGATCCGCCCGCTGGCCGGCACCCGCCCGCGTGGCGCTACGCCAGAGCTGGATGCGGCACTCGAAGCAGAATTGAGCGTCGACCCGAAGGAGCGCGCCGAGCACGTGATGCTGATCGACCTGGCGCGCAACGACATCGGCCGCATCGCGAAGACCGGCAGCGTCAAGGTCACCGAGGCCTTCACCGTCGAGCGCTATTCGCATGTGATGCACATCGTCAGCAATGTCGAAGGGCTGCTGAAGGACGGCATCACCAACCTCGATGTGCTCAAAGCCACCTTCCCGGCCGGCACGCTGACCGGTGCTCCGAAAGTGCGGGCGATGGAGATCATCGATGAACTCGAACCCGTCAAGCGTGGCATCTACGGCGGTGCCTGTGGCTAC
>JANPNF010000288.1:0-1721 GCA_031427315.1 Burkholderiales bacterium
AGCTTCCAGGCGCTCGCGCCGAAGCTCAAGCACGCCACCCGCTGCTCGCCAGCAAAGACGTAATAGCGCATCTGGCTCCCCGACATCGGTGTGTAGCCCAGATAGTGGTAGCGCGCAATGTACTCGTTCCACAGATACGAGTCTGCGCCGGGCGTGACACGGCGAAACGTCAGCGCCCCCAGCTCGTGAACCGGCAGCACCTGCGGAGGTTGCGGATCAGTTTTGGCCGTCGGCGGGAAATGCGGCTTTTTGCGAATGCCGGTACTTTGCAAAGAGGGCGGCAAGGTAATCAAGCCATCCGCCTGCATCCGCAACAGCGCCACCCGGCACGTCATGTCCTTCAGCTCACCGTTCGGCTTCAGCCATCCGAACAACACACAGAGCTGTTTTGAAAGCGGCGTTCGCTTGAGCGAAGGGTCAAGCGCCATCAAGCGTTTGATCGTCTCAATGTCATCGGCACTGAAGTCGCGCCCGCAATAAATTGTCATGAACTGTCAATGCCTTCGGGTTGTGTTGTCGGGTGGGGTATCGGGTGGGGTATCGGGTGGGGTATCGGGCGGATTATCGATTGATAAGCCGCGCTCGGGGTTGCAACGGTGTTTGGCGAGCCGATGAAGTCGGCCCCGGTTTGATAAGCCGCGCGCGGGGCTGCAGCACTCGTCGCGCACGGCGTGTTGTCCGCCGAGGGATCAGTCGTTACCGGGCAGGCACGCATCACCCGAAGCCGATCTGCATCCATCGACCACGGCAAGAAGGCATTGATGTCCTGCGGCGCTTGGCCGCCGTTGTCGGCGCACGCCTGCAAGTAGGCGGTAAGCCACGTGCGGGCATTGATCTTCGATAGTTTGAGCGTCGCGAGCAGGCCGTACATCGTCGCGGCCAGATTACCCGCCCAGAGCGCCCCGGAGCCACGGAAATTGTTGCGACCGACGACCGGTCCGCGCATAGCGCGCTCCGCCGTGTTGTTGTCCATGGGCACCCACGGGAATTCGACAAACACGGTCAGCCCCGACCAGTGATTGGCCATGCTCGTGAGCACCTTGGCGGCAGGCGTTGCAAGTCGGGAGTTGGCCAGTTGCTTTTCACGCATGGCGACCATCGCCTTGATTGCCTGTTCCAACCTCGTCTGCGCCTGGGCGTAGGCAGCGCTGCCGGGCTCCGCTTTCAGTCGCTCTGCATTGAGGTGATACAAATTGGCGATGGCATCGACCCACAGCAGCGCCCATGATGCGAGGGTGGGATGGGCATTGGCCACTTCCAGAAAGTCCCGACGGACGTGTGCCCAACAGAAGGCCAGCACTATCTTGAGGTGCAGGCTCGCGAATTTCTTGTACGCGCTGTATCGGTCAACGCTGAGCTTGCCTTCTTCCACCCCCGCCAGCGCGCGCTCGATTACCTCGGCCGAGCGGGTCGGATCGAGTGCGTAGTACACCGCTGAGGGGGAGTGAAATACCCACAGGTACCAGCGGTGGCCGACCTTGCCCTCAAGGTCGATGAATACCGCCCAGCGGGTCTCATCGGCGTGCCAGTGGTGCTCGCTGCGCAGTTTGGTAATGATTGCTTCTTCGACCGGCTTGAACAGCGGGAGGAGCGTCTGCAAGCCGCCAGCGAGCGTGCCGGCTGACATGTGCAGGCCATGCGTGGCAAGGTCTTGCAGCCACCGATGGCTTGGGCGGCCATAGGCGAATTTGTCGAGCAGCACATCGGCCCATACCGATACG
>JANPNF010000289.1:0-2342 GCA_031427315.1 Burkholderiales bacterium
TTGGTTGCGGGCACGCAATTGGTTCGCGATGAGCTTGAGGCCGCCGGCAAAAAAATGGCGTAACCCATCCGGGGTGGCGCTCGCTTCACTGCGCGTTGCAGCCCCGGTGACCCACAGGAGGGCTCGTCATGCCGGTTCTATGGCTCGAGTGCCCGGACTGCCGACACCAATACCGCAGTCTGGTGTTGGCCGGCACCCGGTCGCCGCAGGTTTGGGTGTGCTCGAAGTGCGGCAGCGAAGCCGTCGCACCCAAGGCTGGCACCTGCGCCAGCGAGCATCCCTGGGAGAGCAGCCATCCGTACCAAAATGCATGCCCTTGCTGCGGACTCTGATCCCGTCAACGCTCGAAGAGGGTCACTCGCCCGGGCGAGTCGGGTTCCACAGAATCACCGGTGAATCACGCTCGTAGGCCTTGCCATCGGGAAAGCTGACGAGTTCGAATTGCATCTCCCACGGGCTCAGGAAGTAGACCCACCGCTGACCAGCACTCGCATGGCGACCGGCAGTCGCCTCGCCCATGATCTCGACGCCCTGCTCCCGCAGGTGGCTCAGTGCGGCGTCGAAATCATCCACGTAGAAGGCGATGTGATGCCCGCCGATGTCGCTGTTGCGCGGCTGAGGCGCAGCGCCATCCGCGGGCTCGTACTGGAACACCTCGAAATTGGTTCCGAACGCACAACGGTAGAACCGCAATTCGCGAATGACGGTGCGGGGGTGCACGCCGAGCTGAGTCGACATCCAGTTGTCGTCTCGTTCGAATGGGCCCTGCGAGTAGACGCGTTCGCAGCCGATCACGTTCACGAAAAAGTGCTCGGCCTGATCGATGTCAGGCACGGTGAAGCCGATGTGCTCGGCGCCACGCAGTCCAGGAATTCCGGACGCCATCGTCATGCTCCGTTCAGTCGCAAGTCACCATTGAATTCAAATCCTTGGTGTCCGGCTGGCGGCGCGCAGGCGGGTGCCGCCCACATCCACGCCGACGACATCGCTCATGCCGGCGACGCTTGTGCACGCTGGCGCCGCTCGAATTCATCGAGGATGACGGCCGTAGCGATGGTGCCGATGCGCGTGCAGCCCACGTCGATCACCGCCAGGGCAGCATCCAGTGTGCGCACACCCGCCGCTGCCTTCACCTGCACCCGCGGCCCCACTGACGCCCGCATCAGCGTCATGTCCTCAATGGTGTAGCCGCTGGGGGCAAAACCGCTGGAGCTCTTGACGAAGTCCGCGCCAGCCTCTTCGACCAGCTTGCAGGCCAGCACTTTTTGTTCGGTGTTCAAGTAGGCAATTTCAATGATCACCTTGACCAGCGCCCTGCCCCTGGCGGCATCGACCACGGCCTGGATCTCGCGCCGCACATAGTCGCTCTGGCCCGACCGCAGTTTGCCGACGTTGATCACCATGTCCAACTCGGTCGCGCCATGTTCCAAGGCGTCGTGCGCCTCGCACACCTTGGCCGCCGTGGTGTTCACGCCGTGTGGAAAGCCAACGGTGGTGCCAACCGCGATGCCTGTGCCGCGCAACAGGGCCACCGCCAGGGGCAACTCGCACGGTTTGATCGCCACGCTGGCCACGTTGTAGCGCCGCGCCAGTTCCAGTTGAGCGACGACGTCGGCTTCCGTGAGATCGGGGTTCAGGACGGAGTGATCAATGGTCTTCGCCATTTGGGCGTAAGTGATGGTTTGGCGATTCAGGACGGGATTCATAGAAAGTAGCTTGTCGTTGGCGATGCCGCGCTGCAACCGGATCAACCCGCGGTCGGTTGCGCGCTGAACGCAGGCAGTTCCAGAGGATTTGCAAGGCAGTGATTTCAGCTTGTGTGATGAGAAAGCGCGCACAGACAGGCGCTGACTTTGGCGAGGCAGAATGAAGCAGGCACCGGCTCGCGGCGTGGCGCCTCGCCAGCGAGGATGCGGCGTGCGCCTACACCGCGGCAGGCCTCGGGCTGACAAGCGGCACGGCCGCGCGGCGAGCCCCGGCCCCTAGCATCATTTCTGGTTTTTCATCACTCTTTCCCATCCCTCGCCCCATGCGACCAGATCGACGCCTCCCGCCTTACCCCCTTGCGCTGATTGCTGTTTGCTTGCCTGCTTTCGCCACGGTCGCCACGGTCGCCACAGCGCAAACCGTCAGCCAGGCCGACGCACCGACGAGCGTGGCAACCACGCTCGAACACTGCGCTGCGATCGGCGCTGCCGCCGACCGTCTGATCTGCTACGACAAGCTCGCTGGCCGCGCGCCAGCGCCGACGGTGCCCGTTGCCGAGCAATCCGCGGCGGGCGCCGCGGCGGTGCCGACCACCTCACGGCTGGTGCCGAAGGATGCGCCGCTGCCGAGCAGCG
>JANPNF010000290.1:0-4582 GCA_031427315.1 Burkholderiales bacterium
GGTGCCCTCGCGGCACGGCGTGCACTGGCCGCAGCTTTCGTGGGTGTAGAAGTAGCTCAGGCGCATCAGGCTCTTGACCATGCAGCGGCTGTCGTCGAGCACGATCACCGCACCCGAACCCAGCATCGAGCCAGCCTTGGCGATGGAGTCGTAGTCCATCGTGCAGTTCATCATGACAGCAGCCGGCAGCACCGGTGCCGACGAGCCACCCGGAATCACCGCCTTCAGCTTGCGGCCGGTGCGCACGCCACCAGCCAGTTCGAGCAGCACCGGGAACGGTGTGCCCAGCGGCACTTCGAAGTTGCCGGGCAGGTTCACATCACCCGACACCGAATAAATCTTCGTGCCGCCGTTGTTCGGCTTGCCGACTTCGAGGAACGCCTGACCGCCGTTGCGGATGATCCACGGCACCGCACCGAAGGTTTCGGTGTTGTTGATCGTCGTCGGCTTGCCGTACAGACCGTAGCTGGCCGGAAACGGTGGCTTGAAGCGCGGCTGGCCCTTCTTGCCTTCAAGTGATTCGAGCAGCGCGGTTTCCTCGCCACAGATGTAGGCGCCGAAGCCGTGCGAGGCATACAGCTGGAAATTGAAATTCGAGCCGAGGATGCCGTTGCCGAGATAGCCGGCGGCACAGGCCTCGGCCAGCGCGGCTTCAAAGCGCTCGTACGCGTCGAAAATCTCACCGTGGATGTAGTTGTAGCCCACCGGTATGCCCATCGCGTAGGCAGCAATGGCCATGCCTTCGATGACGATGTGCGGGTTGAACATCAGAATGTCACGGTCTTTGCAGGTGCCCGGCTCGCCTTCGTCGGAGTTGCAAACCAGGTACTTCGGGCCGGGGAACATCCGCGGCATGAAACTCCACTTCAGGCCGGTCGGAAAGCCTGCGCCACCACGGCCGCGCAGGCCAGAGGTCTTGACTTCGGCAATCACCTCTTCCGGTGTCATGCCCGCGCCGCCGTCCTGCCCGAGGATCTTGCGCAGCGCTTGGTAGCCGCCGCGCGCGATGTAGTCGACCAGACGCCAGTTGCGGCCGTTCAGGTCGGCATAGATCTGCGCGCCGATGTGGCGCCCATGGAAGCAGGTGGTTTCACCGTCGGCGTGGAATTGGGAAAGGTCAAGCATGGCAGCCCCTGAACAACTAGCGGGACACGTCGTTTTGCGACTGAAGAATATTCACCAGCGCATCCAGCCGCTGGTGCGTCATGAAACTGCAGATCGTGCGGTCGTTGACCAACATCACCGGCGCGTCGGCGCAGGCACCCAGGCACTCGCTTTGCTGCAGCGTGATCAGGCCATCGGCGGTGGTGCCGCCTTCTTCGATGCCTAGCTTGCTGCACAGGTACTGCAGCGCCTGTTGCCCGTCGCGCAGCTGGCACGGCAGGTTGGTGCAGACATTGATCTTGAAGCGCCCCACCGGCCGCTGGTTGTACATGTTGTAGAAGGTGGTGACCTCGTGCACCGCGATCGGCGGCATGCCCAGGTAGTCGGCCACACCCTTCTCGGTGTCGGCGGACACGTAGCCCTGCTCCTGCTGCACGATGGACAGACAGGCGATCACCGCAGACTGCCTCTGATCAGCCGGGTACTTCGCCACCTCGAACGCGAAACGCTCCAAAGTAGCAGCGGAAAAGAGCGCGGAAGCCTGCACGGATTCGCTCACCGGTCGATCTCTCCGAAAACGATGTCCATCGTGCCGATGACAGCGACCGCGTCGGCAATCATGTGGCCGCGCGCCATTTCATCGAGCGCGGCAAGGTGCGCGAAGCCCGGCGCGCGGATTTTCAACCGGTAAGGCTTGTTCGCCCCGTCGCTCACGATGTAGATACCGAACTCGCCCTTCGGATGCTCCACTGCCGCATAGGCTTCGCCCACAGGCACGTGGAAGCCTTCGGTGAACAGCTTGAAGTGGTGGATCAGCTCTTCCATGCTCGACTTCATGTCGACGCGCGACGGTGGCGCCACCTTGTGATTCGAGGTGATCACCGGCCCTGGATTCGCACGCAGCCACGCTACGCACTGCTGGATGAGCCGGTTCGACTGGCGCATTTCTTCAATGCGCACCAGGAAGCGGTCGTAGGTGTCGCCGTTGACGCCGACCGGGACGTCGAAATCGAGGTGTTCGTAGATGTCGTAGGGCTGCTTCTTGCGCAGATCCCACTCGATGCCTGAGCCGCGCAGCATCGGGCCGGTGAAGCCGAGGTTCAACGCGCGTTCCGGCGACACCACACCGATGCCCACGGTGCGCTGCTTCCAGATGCGGTTGTCGGTCAGCAGGGTTTCGTAGTCGTCGACGCACTTCGGAAAGCGTTGGGTGAAGTCGTCGATAAAGTCGAGCAGCGTGCCGCGGCGGTTGTCGTTCAGCGCCGACATGACCTTTGCATTGCGTACCTTCGAGGCCTTGTACTGCGGCATCGTCTCAGGCAAGTCGCGGTAGACGCCGCCCGGCCGGATGTAAGCCGCGTGCATGCGCGCACCCGACGCCGCTTCGTACATGTCGAACAAATCTTCACGCTCGCGGAAGCAGTAGATGAAGATGTTCATCGCACCGCAGTCGAGGCCGTGCGCGCCGAGCCACATCAGGTGGTTCATCAGCCGCGTGATTTCGCTGAACATCACGCGGATGTACTGCGCGCGCACCGGCACGTCGACGCCGAGCAGCCGCTCGATGGCCAGGCAGTACGCATGCTCGTTGCACATCATCGACACGTAGTCGAGGCGGTCCATGTAGGGCAGCGACTGGATATAGGTCTTGCTCTCGGCAAGCTTCTCGGTCGCGCGGTGCAGCAGGCCGATGTGCGGATCAGCACGCTGGATTACCTCGCCGTCAAGCTCCAACACCAGGCGCAGCACGCCGTGCGCCGCCGGATGCTGCGGCCCGAAGTTCAGCGTGTAGTTCTTGATGTCGGCCATGTCAGTGGAGACCACCGTAGTTGTCTTCACGAATGATCCGCGGCGTGATGTCGCGCGGCTCGATCGTGACCGGCTGGTAGATCACGCGCTTTTTCTCGGGGTCGTAGCGCATCTCGACGTGGCCCATCGTCGGGAAGTCCTTGCGGAACGGGTGGCCGATGAAGCCGTAGTCGGTCAGGATGCGGCGCAGGTCGAG
Organism: Burkholderiales bacterium; assembly: GCA_031427315.1. GTDB lineage: Bacteria > Pseudomonadota > Gammaproteobacteria > Burkholderiales > Burkholderiaceae_C > PBB1. Next base: position 3,110 of record JANPNF010000290.1, read on the forward strand.
GTGGCCATCGAAGATGATGCCGTACAGATCGAAGGCTTCGCGCTCGAACCAGTTGGCGGAGCTCCACACCTCGTTCAACGACGCGATGGTCGGCACCTCGTCATCGGTGCAGAACACCTTCAGACGCAAGCGCCAGTTCAAACTCACCGACAGCAGGTGCAGGACGACGCAAAAGCGCAAGCCGTCCCACGGTTCATCGCGGTACTCGGAGTAATCGACGCCGCACAGGTCGATCAGCTGCTCGAAGCGCAAGGTCGGGTCATCGCGCAGCGCCAGTGCCACCTCGAGGTAATCGGCGGCCGACACGGTGATCGTGATTTCGCCGCGATCGGCGACCAGCGTTTTCAGACGTGAGCCGAGCGCGACTTGCACGGCCTGCTGCAGCGTTTCGAGATGGGTCATGGGGCGCGATGCAGCCAGCGTCGATCAGCGAGCAATGGTGTTTTCACGGCGGATCTTGGCCTGCAGCTGCAAGATGCCGTACAGCAGCGCTTCGGCCGTGGGCGGGCATCCCGGCACATACACATCGACCGGCACGATGCGGTCGCAGCCGCGTACCACCGAATAACTGTAGTGGTAGTAGCCGCCGCCATTGGCGCAAGAGCCCATGCTCAGCACCCAGCGCGGCTCGGCCATCTGGTCGTAGACCTTGCGCAGCGCGGGCGCCATCTTGTTGCACAGGGTGCCGGCCACGATCATCAAATCGCTCTGCCGCGGGCTGGGTCGAAACAGCATGCCGAAGCGGTCGATGTCGTAGCGCGCCGCACCCGCATGCATCATCTCGACCGCGCAGCAAGCTAGGCCGAAGGTCATCGGCCACAACGAGCCGGTCTTCGACCAATTGATGACGCTGTCCAGGCTCGTTGTGATGAAGCCCTCTTTGAAGACGCCTTCAATGCCCATCGCTCATTCCCAATCCAGTGCCCCTTTTTTCCACTCGTAGGCGAAGCCGACGACGAGGATGCCGAGGAACAACATCATCGACCAGAAACCCGCCATGCCGATTTCGCGCAGGGACACCGCCCAAGGGAATAAAAAGGCAATTTCCAAGTCGAACAAGATGAACAGGATCGCCACCAGGTAGTAGCGCACATCGAACTTCATCCGCGCGTCTTCGAAGGCCTCGAAACCGCATTCGTACGGAGAATTTTTCGCCGCGTCCGGGCGATGGGGGCCAAGCACGTGGCCGATGACCTGGGGCAACACCCCGACCAACACACCAACCAGTATGAACAGGATCACCGGCAAATAAGGCTGCAGATCCATGACGCCCTTGACTACCTTCTTGGTCGCTGAAGCGAGTGGCTCGATCCACTCCGAAATATTGGTGCCGACGGCGAGACTCGAACTCGCACAGCTTTCGCCACTACCCCCTCAAGATAGCGTGTCTACCAATTTCACCACGTCGGCTGGTCAGCGATGCTTGCTCACGAGGTATGTGTGAGCCTAGCTGACAAGCATCAGAGTTTAGCC